>JBCCQO010000001.1:0-60528 GCA_039024595.1 Pseudomonadota bacterium
GAGCAATGGGACGCTGGTTCTGAATAGTGATGGAACGTTCACGTACACGCCGGATGCGGACTTTACGGGCGTGGATACGTTCGTCTACGAGGTGAGCGACGGAAACGGAGAGACGGCGCAGGCGACGGTGACGATCACGGTTGAACCTGATGCGGACACACCAACCACTTCATTTGACCCCGGTTCGACAACCGTTAACCGAATATCAGACCCAATCGAACTCGCTATAAACTCAACGGTGGGTGACGAAGCGGGAGATAACAATCTGGACGGTACACCTGGTGTCGTCTATCGGGATGAGACGGTATCGGTCCTCGATTTTGGAGAGCTCTTTGCCAACGTCACTGTTGAATTGACCTTTAACGTTACGGTTGAAGGGTCCTGGAACTTCGACGGAGCCGGAGGCGTCTACGACGATTTCTGGGAAGTTCAGGTCGATGGTGACCCGCAAGCTAGGTTCTTCTACAACGCCGAGATTATCGACGACGTGAGCTCGCCAGGAGGAGCGGGCGGCTCAGCGAATGCGCTCCCAGGCGGTGGCAACGATTTCAGCTACGGAGAACCTGATACCTCCGTAAACCGAAACATGAACTTCACCCACAACACGCCGGGAATCGAGGTCACTCTCGACAGCATGGGACAGGCTACCGTGCAGTTTGCCGGTTCAACGACCCAGACAAGCGAGATTGCCACCATCAACAGCGCCATGGTCGGGCTCGAAATCTTTACCTACGAAATTCCCCTCGAGGCGGCGTTAACCGATGTTGATGGCAGCGAGAGCCTCAGCCTAACACTCTCAGGCGTGCCCACTGGCGCGGCCCTTGGGGCAATCAGCGTACCCGCCCCGTTCAGCCTGGCAGAGACATCTCCAGGCTCTGGTGAGTATGAGATTACCGGTAGCGACGGCTTATCGATTGACACCGTTCTGACACTGAGCGTTCGTGCGCCTGCCGGCAGCCCGCCCGTCTTCGATATGACACTCACGGCTGTAGCAACCGAAGCTGACGGCGGCGATACCGCTATTAGCACCGACACGATCTCGATTAACGGTGAGACGGTCGCACCGGTTGCCCTCGACCTCGATGGAGACGGTCTCGAGTATCTGAGCCGCGATGCCGGCGTCGTGTTCGAGGATCAGTTCAGCGGGGAGACGCTGTCTACAGCCTGGGTTGCGCCTGATGACGGTTTGCTGGTCTACGACGCAAACAGCTCAGGCAGCATCGATCAGGTTAAAGAGTATGTCTTTACACGCTGGTCAGACACTGCTGAAACAGATATGCAGGCCCTGGCCGAAGTGTTCGATACCGACGGCAATGGTGTGCTGGATGCAAACGATGAGGGTTGGAGCAAGTTCGGCGTTTGGCAGGATCTGAACTCGGATGGAATAACCGACGCCGGCGAGTTCCAGAGCCTGGACGAACTTGGCGTTGAGAGCATTGCCCTGACTTATGCTGATGACAGCGGGTCGCGTACTGACGCCAACGGAGATGTGATCGTTCATGGTCAGTCCGAGGTACGCTGGACCGATGGCCAGACGTCTCTGGCGGAAGACGCGAGCTTCGCTATCGAAGCCGGTGACCTGCTCGCGGACGATAGTGAAATACCTCTGCCCGCCGGCACTGAAGCCGCTGGTGCGATTGAAGCTAGTTCTGCAAGTTCGACAATCGACGAGGCAACAAGCGGAGGATCGACGGATAGTAGCTCCGCGGCTGAGCTCGCGGCGCTGGAAATCGATTTGCTGCTCCGCTCGCAGAGGGACGAGAAGCCCGACTCCGGCACCGTCGAGTAAATTGAAACGTAGCGGCATAGCGCTCTGAGCATATGCTGCGTTCTTATTTTCGGGAGCTTGCCTGCGATCGGGCGGCTCTAACCTGATTGGACACGAAAAGAGGTTTCCAGTGCCCTACGTTCAGCGAGATAAATCCGGCGCGATAAGCGCCGTCAGCGAAACGTCGACGCAAGACTTCATAGAGCATGTTGAAGTGGGCGATCGGGAGCTGGATCAGTTTTTCTCGCGCCTGCGCAGGTACAGTGATCTTGCAGAAACCGATCTCGATTTCGTGCGTGTCCTTGAGGATCTACTTGACGTTCTGTTGAACAAGAACGTCCTGCTGTTCACCGAACTTCCTGCCGAAGCCCAGCAAAAAGTCCTGAAACGTCAGGCACTGCGCAACAGCGAGCGCGCTCTGGACTTGCTGCAAAGCGATCCTCTAGCGGATGACTAGGGAGCCCAATGGCGAGACTATTATCAGCGCACTCCTAGGCTAGCCGGTTAGCCGCACTCCGACACCAGTGGCTCCCGTTGCGCCCGCTTGCAGGGCGGCCTGCAGCTCCCGCTCGTTTCTGACACCTTCGACGATGCACTGGATGCCCAGAGTTTGAGCTAGCGTCGCGTAGGTCTGAACCAGACTCTGTTTGCCTCCATTGGTGTCTATATCGTGCACAAATAGTTTGTCAATCTTCAGGAAATCCACCCCCGTATCTCCCAGCTGGCCAATCGCCTCGAGACGAAGGCCTACATGGTCCAGCCCGATTCCAACACCATGCTGCTTGGCACAGTCGAACAGTTCGCCAAACGCTTCCCGATTGCTTAGAAAGGCTGCTTCAGTCACCTCGAAATCCAGGCGGTGAGCACTCGCACCACTTTGCGTGAGTTGTTCCGACAGCCACAGGAGAAACTCCGGCTCTCTCACCGCTTCGAGGGTAAGGTTTACGCTGAGCTTCGTATCCCGGGTGGCGATTTCCGTCAGGGCTCGCGTAATCACAGCCCGATCAAGCCTGCTTACCAGCCCTAGCCGGTAAGCCCAGGGCAGTAAAACGGCGGCCGGGTATTCGGTCGCGCCTTCTCTGAGCCGAACCATCGCTTCGTCATGGATCAGCTCTTGATCGGCTGCAACTACAGGAAAGGTAGCGAGGTCCAGGCACTGCTCCAGGGACTGGCCCAAGAGAGCGGCTTCCGTTCTGGCACGCCAGGCGACAGTTTCTGTGCGTCGTGAGCGTCGCCGACGCTCGCATTTTTGCGCAGACGTTACCGGCTGACTGGGCGCCTGAAGTGACGCGAGCAGTGCGGCATCTAGTTCAGTCAGCAGGTCAGAGCGTTGATCGCCGAAGGCATATTCGCTACAGGCCGTCGGTACACTGAGAGAATCCTGCAATCCCATTTCGTTGAGCGTGTTTCTGATTGTTGCCTGAACGCTGGCGCCAAGAACTTCCGGATCCTGATCTACCGGCGCCAATAGAACGAGATCAGCACCGCCTAATCTCGCCAGCAGCCAATCGTTATTTTCCGAACAGAGATTTTGCAATCTTTGGCTGATTGCCTGGAGGGCCTCGTCAATCGCGGCGCGACCGTGCTCCTGATTAGCCGTAGCCAGACGTTCGATGCGTAGCATCACCAGGGAACCGGAGGCGGCGGCACTATCGTCGGTCAGGTGGGCGTCGAAACGTTCCATAAACGCGTCTCGCGCCAGTAAACCGGTTACCGCATCGAGCTCTCTTGAGTCACGCTCAACCGCAAGGCGCTGCGCACTGCTCTCCAGCATTTGCTGAACCCTTTCCGTCATCCGATTGAGGGCGCGAGTCACTTGAGCAAACTCGGCGGTAGAGGGTTCGGCAATCGTCATGAAACGCCGCTCGGAGATCGCGTTCGCCTGACTAACGACGTCACCGAGCGGCTTGGTAATACGCCGAAGAAGGAAGGAACCCAGCGCGCCGGCAACAATCGTCGCGAGCAGCAGAGCCATGAATGTTCGCTTCGCACTGGCCCAGAGCTCCCGATAGGCAAAGTCATCCGCAGATCGCAGCGTCAGTGTGCCAAGCTGATTCCAGCCGCTCGATACCTGTGCCCGACCCGGCTCCGGATTGATAGGGAACAAGCGCCGGTACCATCCAGGTGCTACCTGTACATCCAGCTTACGCTCTCGCTCAAATAGCATGCTTCCGTCAGGGGACTGGAGGGAGAGCGCCTGATAAGTACCCATGTCGAGCTGTGCAGCAAGCTGTACCTCAAGCGCTGCAATATCCAGTCCCTGTTGCGACAAAGATACTGCGAGAGCTGTGGCATCATCACTGTTTTTGAGAGTCAGTTGTTCCTGCAGATAGCGACTGCTGGTAGTGCCATTGATGAAGAATGTGGCACCAAGTATCACCACCATCAACGTGATAATGGCAATCCAGAGCTGTCTATTGAGCGACATGTTTGCCTCCTACCATTCGGGACGGAAACCTTCAGCTACCGCGCGATCCAGCAAGTTTCTCCAGCGCGACATGCGTTCTATCGGCTTACTGGATACCGCTTTGCTTCTACCCGCAACCCAAAGTTCGGTAGCGCTAAAGCTAAAAATCGGGACAAGGTCCGGGCGCCGGCCCGCCGGCAGTATCTGCGGATTTATGTTATCCAGGACGAGAGGCTCAGCCTGAGGCGATGAATACCAGGTTAAAACCATGTGCGCCTGAGTCAGGCCCGATGCGAGCGTCGCGGTGACGTACACGAGTCGCAGGGTTTCCGGTGCTACCCCCGTAGCCAGCAGCGACACGTACTTTGCTACTGCAAAGTCCTCGCAGTCGCCGGCGCCGATAGCCAGCAGTTCCAGTGGCGTGGCCCAGTAGTCTTCTTGCCGATGAATTTGCTGGTCCGACTCCCAGCGAGCGCGCTGATTGAAAAACTGATTGATCGCACGAAGTTGCGCTGGCACTTGCTGTCCTTCGAGCTGATCGTTCAGGGATTCCCACGCATCGACAGCAACTTGTGCTCGAGCACCGAAGCGTTCCGCGGCAATTCGACGCAGCACGTCGAAATCAATCGATGCCGCAGACGCAAGCAGTTGAGCTGCCAACAGGCCTGACAGAAGCGCGCTAGCGCGTATACCAGTTCGCAGATTCATCGCGCGCGAGGTCACCACTTTGCGGGACTGTTAACTTGGGCACAGTATAAATGTGTAAATTGCGTTTAACTCTCGCCGCGTAAAAAAGTCGCGCAAACACGCAAAAAAAAAGAACAAAGAGGAATTAAACGATTCGTGTATCGTTAGCGCCCAGAAGGGGTGGATCCCGCAGCCACTCCCCCGCGGCGCCAGCCAGGAAGACCAGACCATGAGAAAAAAACAAACGACAGGCATCGTGAAACGCCGGCGACTGAGCAGCTCAAAGTTGCTGAACATAGCCGTTTTGGCGGCCATGCCCTGGACCATCGCTCAGGCGCAGACCGTAAGTACCTATGGTGATGCCGTTGTTACGGCGCTTGCAGGTGCACCAGCAGTAACCAGTGCTTACTATGAGTTTGAAGCAACGCGTGAGGCAGAAAAAGTTGAGCGCGGAGACTTGCTGCCCAGCGTCGATCTTGCAGGTAGCTATTCCTGGGAAGAGCGCGAAACCCCCATCGCCGACTTTGGAAGTTACGAAGCCGACTCCCTGCGCTTTTCGATTACTCAGCTTTTATTTGATGGCTTCCAAAGTCGCGACGAGGCGAGGTCGCGGCGTTTCGAAAAGCTGGCTCGGTATTACGATTTTGAATCAGCGTCTCAGCAGGTTGCCCTGTCGGCCACCGATGTCTACTTGAACACGCTGCTTTTCCAGCAACTAGTGAGCTATGCAGAGCAGAACTACGTCGTTCATCGGCAGGTTTACAACAAGATAGCGGAGCGCGCCGCAGGTGGCGTGAGTCAGCGAGTCGATCTCGAACAGGCCACGGCGCGACTGGCACTCGCCGAATCTAACCTGCTCACCGAGGTCACTAACCTTCACGATTCAAAAGCAGAATTTCAGCGAGTGGTTGGATTGTTACCAAGTGACCGGTTGGCACTGCCGACCCTGCCGGCTAGCTACATTCCGGGTTCCAGGCAAGGTGCGCTGGCTGCCGCCTATGCAAGCAGCCCTGAAGTAAATCGCTCCATCGAAGAGGTGCGATCTGCTAGAGAGGCTCACAACGCAACACGCGGGCCACTGTACCCCCGCTTCGATCTGCGCTACCGCAACGAACAGGCGAACGACACAGACGGTATTGTCGGTGATTTCGACCTGGAAGCCGTTGAGGTCGTGATGAACTTCAATCTGTATCGCGGTGGCTCGGACGTAGCCCGGCGGCGAGAGCAGGCTGCCCGATACTATGCAGCGATCGAAGCGCGAAAAGACATTTGCCTGACGGTGCGCCGGGAGACACTCATCTCGCTCAACGATATCGATGTTCTTGAGCGCCAAAGCGCTTACTTAACCGAGCAGCTGGAAGCGCAGGACAAAACCCGACGCGCCTACAACGATCAGTTTGACCTCGGTCAGCGGTCGCTGCTTGATCTGCTCGATAGCCAGAATGAGTACTTCGACACTCAGCGCGCGCTGATTTCAGCACAGACTCAGCTGCGCGTGGCTCAGGCGCGGACACTTGCAACAATCGGAGCGCTTACCGGTGCCCTGGATGCAAAGGGTTTTAATGCCGAAAAACTCGACGCCCTGCAACTTAACCTGGAGCGCAAGCAAAACGAAGAAATCGCTGCGTGCCCCGATGGTTATGTCGATCAGATTAATATCGATCAGGAAGCGATCTTCGAACGGTTGAATCGGGGCGCTGATTCATCCATGGATGTGCTGTCTCGCTGACAACCAGAAGATACGAGTTAAGCAGTGACAGTTAGTTCAGGCTTCCGGGCGTAGACCACGAGCGAAGAGAAGGCACGGCCCGCCGCTCCGTCGGGCTGGACGCTGAGAATGTCCATCCCCTGCGCAGCCAGAACACCGCGAACCGCCCGTTCGGGTAGAGCGTGCACCTCCATGATTCCGGCTCGTCCGTAGCGAACGTATCGGAGCAGGTTCAGAACACGGTTCCCCAGTAGCCGGAACATCCATCCCTGCCAGGTCCTAAGGTTAACCGCGGCCGCTACCTGAATAGTGAGTACTCCTCCGGGCACCAGGGAGTCACACATTGCACTTATGAATTTCTGCTGCCGGACGCGAGGCATGTGCTGAAGCACTAATTTACTGCACACCAGATCGATGCTCTCGTTCGCAACACAGTCGAGGTTTTCGACGCTGTTGTGAACAAATTCAATATTGTCGATCTGGCGATTCGCGTTTCTGGCTTCGTCCAGCATTGCTGTGGATACATCGATAGCGATGACTTTTTCAAATTCGCCTGCCAAGGCCCGGGAGAGTCGTCCAACGCCGCAGCCAAAATCCAGTGCGACTTTCTTCCCCAGAGGCACTTCCAGGTCTTGAATCGTGCGCAGTACGGCGCGTATCTCGCGATGCCCGATTTCAAAAAACTCGTCTGGCTCCCATCTGCCATGGCGTTTGCTGGGCTGTGAAAGGACGGCCCAGTAAGGATCGCTGGCGCCTAGATTCTCCCATTGCTCTCTATGTCGATCGTTAGCCATTGTTATCTTACCAACACGGTCCGTACTACCTGTAAGCGCTACCGCATCAGGTGCCTGATCCTACGAGCTTCCGGACGCTTCGAGCGCTTCCCGGATTCGTGCGTGTTCGCTTGAATCCAGAGGAAAATGCCACATCAACGCGATCGCAATGGTCTTAAAAAGCAGTGCGGGAGCGGCGTAAAGGAGCGCCAGGACTCTCACGTCTTCCGGTAGATTTTGTGCCGTCGCGTCAAACCCGACAACATCCAACAGGGGGAAGACAAGGCCCACGGAAAGCGCCGAACCCAACTTGGCCGCAGTCCCCCACAGCGCAAAAAACAACCCGGGCCGACGCTGACCGTTCTCATAAGCGTCCCAGTCAATCAGATCCGCATTGATCGCATGCGGTAGTGCGAGATCCGCACCAATCATCAAGCCCGTCCCGACCACGATGACCGCGTAGGGAATAACATCTCCTGATCCCAGGAAAGGTGCGCCGGCAAAAAAGCAGCAGGAACCTATGACCGCAATACTCCAGGCCCGGTGTTTACTCGTGGCCTTCGCCACTCGCACCCAGAACGGCACTGATAGGGCGCTGCAGATAAAGTACAAAAACAACATTGGACCGGCGATGCCGGGTCTCTCAAGCACCTGTGTGACGTATAGGAGGAACAGCGTTGCGGGAATAGAGTTGGCCAGACCGTTTAGGAAAAAAGCAAAGAGTAGTCTGCGAAACAGAGATGGACGAATGAGCAGCTTGATTGCGTTGCGCAACTCACCTTCATTGCGTTTTACGACTCCACGATCAGGGACAAGCAGGGCTGCTATTGGCACGCTCACCGCTAAACCGATAAATACCAGCAGCGTTATGGCGAACAGCGACTGTGCAAGCGTGTCGTTGCTGGTGTTATCCACGAGCAACAGTGCGACCATAGTCCCGGCAAGGCCGAACACGACCCGCGATCCTGAGATGCGACTACGCTGGTGGTAAGCACCGCTCAGCTCGGCTCCCCAGGCGTTCAGGGGGACAATGCTCATGGTTCCGGCAATGTAGATGCCCAGTGTCGCCAGCAGTAGAAACCGGTTATCCGCATCAGCCGGTGGATTGAACAATGCCCATACCGCGAGTGCGATGAGCGGTGAACTGGCTACTACCCATGATTTGCGCCGACCGAAAGCCGCTGGGGTTCGATCCGATAAATAGCCAACTGCTGGATCTGTAAAGAGGTCCCAAAGGCGGGCGGCGAGCAAAATACCCCCGACTGCGGACAGACTAAGTCCAAGGACCTGCGCATAAAAAGTTGGAACGATTACCTGAAGCCCAATAAAGGCTGCGGCGAGGGGGAAAGCAAGCCCCCCGTAAGCGGCGAGGACTGCCAGGCTTGGTATGTCTTCAGATTCATCACCATGAGACGAAACGGTTGGGCCGTTCGCTGAACCAGCCTCGAGTCCTTGATCAGTTTCCATTGAAAACAACTACGCAAGCGGATATGCCGCTACCACAGACGTTCATTGAGGCCGTGTTCCATATGGTTTTCCGATTTAAATAGTAGGTTCGCGCCGCAAGACTATGTCGTAGCCGGCTCGCCGGAACTACTAGTCAGACTCGCGGACTCCCGCATTAGTTTCATAACGCAGTTGCCAGACGTCCTGCCACCACAAAGATACGCTGAACGCGAAATTCAACTGTAGCAACAAGGCCAGTTGCCACTCGATGGCGTCCTCGATGTTGTCGTGCATATTCTCATCAAAAAGCTGAACCCCAACGCTGACAAGTCCGACAAGCAGCATGATCTGGCACAGGCGGAGAATTCGATGGCCTGCGGAGCGAACCGCCTGCGACTCCTCACCGGCGACCGCGCATAGCCCTCCTGCCAGGAGAAGCTGTGCCAAAAACGTCAGAGAGAAGAACAGGATCGCTCCGATTCGGCGCTGCGTGCGCCATACATCTCCAATCTCGCCGAGCACGGTTACATAAAGTGCGAGCCCGATACTGGCCAGAATTCCACAGCCGAGCATGGACACTCGTCGACTGCGGGCCACGCTAAACTTTTCGAGCAATACCGATTGAAGCCACCAGTACACAAGCAACAGCATGGCGATAGGCAGCATTAAACCGCGAAAAACATAGCTGGCTGGCGGATGCCTTCCAGTCGCGCTGATGGAGGTGCAGCTATCCCAGTAGGGATTGCACCAGTCTACAAACCCGTGACTGGCGGAGACTACAAATGCGCCATGCACCGCAACAAACGGCAGTATTGAGCAGCCTGCACAAACCAACACCGGAAACTGCAGAAACCGGCGGTGTGATTCGCTTTTCATAATAGATCGCTATACTGCGCTTAAGGCGTCTGCGTTATCCCGTCCAGTCGTGTTTTGGCACGCCCGCTTAGGCGCGTCTTACTGATCTCTTTCGTCAAGGGCAGGCTGGTATGCTTCTCAAACGAAGGGAATCGCTGCCACCGACTGAAACCGGCTCGCCTCAAGAGATTGGCCGGCGCAGGAGTCGCAGATGTTTTAACAATCATAAGGGGGAATACCAATGAATATTGTAGAAATGGGCGCGTCCATACTGTCGGAGAAGCTGGGAGTCGATCTGGATCCCAATGCTATCGCACCCGCGCTCAATAGTTTGCTCGCCAATGACAGTGGCGAATTGGACCTGGCGGGTCTAGCAGGGAAAATGGCCAGCAGTGGCAACCTCGGTTCCGTCATCAGCTCCTGGCTCGGAGACGGTGCCAATGATGCGATCTCCGCAGAGAGCATCGGATCTTTGTTTGGCGACAAGCTGGGCCCGTTTGCCCAACAGCTCGGTGTCAGCTCCGACGATGCCGCTTCTGGCCTTGCCTCCGCACTGCCGGAGATCATGGATAAATCAAGCAGCGGCGGCAGCCTTCTCGAAATGGCCGGCGGCGCGAGTGGTTTGCTTTCTGCGGCGTCTTCTCTTTTTAGTAAGTGACGTTCTGACGATTTCAACAAGTGACGTTCTGACGACTACCGCGCACCATCGCCGCTGGATAGCGCCGGCGTCTTGAGTGCGAAGGGTAAGGTTTGTCGCATAGGTGTAGTCAGTGACGGCAAACCGGGACATGTAAATCAAAGCCTTGGTCTGGCCGAGGCGCTACAGCGCCTCTGCCGCGATCTGTACATAACCCGGATACCAGCTATGTCCGCCGGCCAGGCGCTTGCGCGGGCACTTGTCCGTCGTTCGAGTGGTGCTGAGTCGGGAGTCTCTCTGCTCCTCGGAGCCGGTCATAGAACGCACGCCAGTCTGTTGGCGCTTCGGCGAATTCATAGCTGTCCGGCCGTGGTCCTGATGTCGCCAAGTCTCCCCGGGAGCTTCTTTGATCTTGTTATCGCCCCCCGCCACGACGGCGGCTGTGAGACGGATAGATTCTGGTTTACGGACGGGCCAATAAATCGAATCCGGCCTGCAAAGAAACGACCGGGTTTGGGGCTTATGTTGGTTGGTGGACCTTCGCCTCACTTCGATTGGCGCACAAACGAACTCGTCGAGCAGATAGCGAAACTGTGCGATGGAACCATCCAGTGGGAACTAAGCACCTCCAGAAGAACACCGCCAGATTTTCTGCGGATACTGGACTCTCTTCACCTGCCTGGACTTGACGCCCGATCGCCAGAACAGCGGCCAGAGGATTGGTTGCCTTCGGTATTACCCGGCGCCGAAACCTGCTGGGTTAGCCCTGATAGCGTATCGATGGTCTATGAAGCCCTGAGCTCCGGGGCCGCAGTTGGGATCTTCGATCTTCCACCAGTTACCGGAAGTCGTGTCGCCGAATCTATGGCAGATCTGGTTTGTCGAGGTTTGCTGGCAAGCAGCTCTCAGGCCACAACTCCTGGGGCGCTGGCGCCGTCCGAGCAGGTGTTTTCGGAGGCTGATCGAATCGCCCGGAAGATCGTCGATCTTGGATGGCTTGAATGCTGATCGAAGCATTCGTTCTGCTTATCGCACTGTTTGCGATGTGGAAGCTGTATCTGTTTTTCGGCTCTCGCCAACTGACTCAAGTTCCCTACTCGCATCCCCGAATCCTCATGTATCACATGATTCGCACTCCCATCGACGGCGCGACGTTCAACAAACTTCGCGTGCATCCCGAGCAGTTCGAAGCGCAGATTCGCTGGCTTGCAGAAGATGGCTGGTATTTTGCCACCATGGAGGAGATCGCTCGCATAATCGGTGGGAGTGGCGATAGTCTTCCCGACAAATCAGTCGTTATCACCTTCGATGACGGCTACGAAGACAACCTGATGAACGCCGACCCCATTCTTGAACGCCATGGTGCGCGCGCCACGCTCTATCTGGTGTCTGATCGCTTTGACCGAGACTGGTCAACGTCTAAGAAGGCCCACCACGACAGCGGTGAACTCATGCGAGAGCGCAAGCTCAGCGACGAACAGGTACATCAAATGCTCAAGTCCGGGCGCTGGGAGTTGGGAGGTCACACGGTCACGCATGCCAATCTGGAGGCCATTGATGATGAGCAACGCGACATTGAGATCAGGCAACAACGGCCGAAGCTCGTCGATCAGTTCGACACTGTGATTACCAGCTTTGCCTATCCTTTCGGAATCTATGGCCCCCAGGATGTGCAGGTAGTGAAGAGCAGTGGGTACCAGACTGCTGTAACCACCGTCGAGGGTATTCCTCGTGATCTTGCTCGCGAAGCTCTTGAACTACGGCGAGTCAAAGTGAGCGGCAAAGACTCGTTGGCGACCTTTAAACGTCGCCTTGCCATCGGTCGTAAATAGTACCCGCATGAATCGCGTATCGAGTTCAAGTCAAGGCTGCGCCGCGAGGCAGGTATCCACCGGAGGACTTCAGATTGCGAGGTCGACGGGCGGTTTCTTTTTCCAGCGACGGTTGGTCCAAAGGTACGTCTCGGGTTGCTCAGCAATACAGCGCTCGGCCGTAGCGATATATTGGTCAAGCAGTTTCACGCCGGATGTATCATCCTTGGCGGGGATCGCCAGTGAGTGCAGCACGATTTCGTAGTGTCCCCGTTGCTCGTGCGGATTTGCCTTTATGCATTGGGCGAAAAGAACCGGGAACTTGAAACCCTCAGCGAGTTTTTCTGGTCCGCGGTAAAAGCTGGCGGGACGATTCAAAAAGTCCGCCCAGTAGCCGCCTTTTCGGGGCCCCGCCTGATCTGCCAGCATCACAATTAGTCTCTTTTTGTCCCGGCCGCGAATAACCTCTTTTGCGACTCGATTCAGCGCCAGCGGCGTCGCTCCAAAACGCGAGCGGGACGACAGCATGTAGTCCTCCCAAAACTGGCTGTGGAGTTTCTTGTAGACCGGATCGACGGACAGCGGGAGCTGAGCCATCGCACTGTGCAACATCCACTCCCAGTTTCCCTGGTGTATGAGTAGAACTAGCGCCTGTTGCTGATAATGGTTGGTGACCTTTTCCAGCAATTCTAGATTCCTGAAGGTCACTCGTCTGCGGAACTCCGCCTTGTTGATGAATCCCGAACGGATGATCTCGATCAGCAAATCGGTCAGGTGTCGATACGAAGAACGTTCAATACGATGCCTTTCCTGGGCGGTGCGATTGGGAAACGCGTAGGCCAGATTCTCGGCTACAGTGCGTCGCCGATAGCGCACGACATAGTAGGTCAGAACGAAGAGCAGATCCGCCAGTCGGTAGGACGCCCAGACAGGCATCGAGCCGACGGTGCGGAGTAAAGCTGTGAGCAAGCGCTCCTTGAGTTGCTTCACGAGCTAGGTAAGCGCGCTTGCTCGCGCTTACCTGACATTCGGCGGTCGCAGCAGTAGCCGCGAAGTCTGAGCCCGGTACTGTTGATATTCGGGGTCCTCACCCCAGCGCTTCTTCGCGTGCGCTTCAAGCATGGGAATACCGCTGACCCGGGTGAGCAGTAAGAACACAAACAGCGGAGAAACAAGGGTGAGCATTTGCCAGCCTTGCAGAGCCGGAAAAGCAATTATGGCGATACCGCTCCAGAGAACGATCTCTCCAAAGTAATTTGGATGTCGGCTCCAGGACCAGAGCCCACCTCGAATGAATGCGCCGCTGTTCGCCGGATCTTTCCGGAACTCACGCTTTTGCCGGTCAGCGGTAACCTCTATCGCGAAGCCACCCAGCCAGATCACTGCGCCTGCGAAGGTAAACAGGTTGAACTCCCGATCACCAGCGGAGGTCATCGCTGCCAGTGCTGCGCCGGCGGTCAGAAGCACCCAGAGTCCCTGGAGTGTCCATGTCATCAGAAACCGGAAGAAAAACGGCTTGATGCGATCGAAGCGACGGTCTGAGCCGGCGTCTCTGATTCTCAGGAAGAGAAAGCTACCGAGGCGCACTGCCCAAAGACTGATAAGCACGGCCAACAACATCGAATAGGCATCACGGCTGACCGAAAACGCAAACCAGGTGACGCTTAGATAGGTAAGTGACCCGATCAAATCGTAATAGCGTTCAGATTGCGAGAGATAGGCTGGAATGAATGCCAGCCACTGAATGCCATAGGCAAGCACGGCAGCAATAGCGAAGGCCGGATAGGAGTTCCAGATTACGCTTGCCTGGCTCCCGGCCACGGCGAGCCCACCGCCGAGCAAAACGGCGATCAAGATCCCAAAGATAGAGCGCTGCGGCGGTGGCGTGTTGATCTTGTCGTTCATAGGTGAGTCGCCTACTTCGCTAGCCTGCTTATACCCAGTGTTCGTGCAATCAGTTTATCGAGTGCGCGCGGTGAGGCAGCACGCATCACCGCTTTTTCAAGAAATCGGCCTTTAACAGCTGCGTACCGTGTCTTGGGGTTTTTGATCGTGAGCGCGGTGTAAATCAGTTCCCCTATACGGCTCGCCGGATATCCCTGGTGTCCGCTTTCTATCGACAGTCTTTTGAACCGTTCGAGGATAGGAAAGTAAGGAGTGTCCGCATAGGTGTCCACATCCAGCTCGTCCGCCTTATCCCATATGGGGGTTTGCACCGGGCCGGGCCCGATGACGATTACGTCAATGCCAAACAGCAGCATCTCGCGTCGTAACGCATCTGAATAACCCTCAAGTCCGAACTTCGATGTCGCGTAGGGCCCGAGAAAGGGCATGGCTTTTTTTCCCGCCACAGAACTTATATTAATGATTCTTCCCGGCTCGCCGTGGAGCGCAGGGTCCGTCCCCAGCAGCGGCCCGAATGCCTGATTCACCAGAAATGGACCGAGCACATTGATATCCAGTTGGCGCTGAAAATCCTCCACTGGCATTTCGAGCAGCGGGCCTGCGACGGCGACACCGGCGTTGTTGACCACGCCCGAGAGAGTTCGGCCATTAAGGGCATCACGGACCTGAGCAGCGCCGCGCTCGATCGCCGATTTATCAGTCACGTCAAAAATGAGCGGAACAAATGCGGACCCGAAAGCATCCACCAACCGCTGAGCATCTCCTTGCTTGCGAACAGAGCCGAAAACTCGAAAATCGTGCTTGAGCAAAACTTCCGTTGTTGCGTATCCGATTCCGGTGGACACGCCAGTCACCACAACCGACTGCATAAAACCTCTCCAGAAAGTGTCAGGGGATGAGATCAGATCACCGCTGTTGGATCCACACTGTTAAGCTCTTCGGTTTGAGACCGGCCGGATCGCCTGCGCGAAGTAGTTTTGGCACAGATTAACGTAAACCAGCTCCGCGTGACGCTTGTGTGCTTTACGGCCTATTTTATTATGTCTAGCTCGCTCGCCCCGATCGGGATTGTGCTCTCACCCCTCGCAGAGCAGCTCGGCATCAGTACGGCTGTGGCAGCGCGACTGTTCAGTGGCTTGACGCTCGGCATTCTGCTCGGTTCAGCGCTTGCCATACCCTGGCTGAATCGTGTCGAGCTGCGATCTACTTTCGTGCTCGTCTCCCTCATGCTCATCGCCGCACTGCTATCCCTTCGCCTCGTTTCATGCGCAGGGGCAATACGGCTCAGTCTCGGGTTTGTGGGTTTGGCATCCGGAATGGCTCTGGCTGCGGCGGCGAGCGCAATTACGGCGATGTACAGCAGTGAGCGACGAGCTTCGATGCTCGTTGTCACTGATGCATCTTTCAGCACGGCTGGTATCGTCATGTCGTTTCTGGCGACTCAGCTCGTGGGCGCCGGATGGCATTGGTCATCCACTTACTCGTTCGTCGCCGGAGTCGCATTATTCATGCTGCTGCTGGTTTTGTTGTCCGATTTTCCCGGGTCCGCACAGGTCTCATCAAAAGTGGATGCGGCGAGGGGCATCGATTCTCGGGAGGGCGAAACGGGTAAATCCAGCCGGTGGCCAATCGCTGTCTGGCTCGCCGCTGGGGCTCTCTTTCTCTACACGCTGGGACAGTATTCGCTTTTGTGGTGGTTGCCGCTCCACCTTGAAAGCGCTTTGGACGTGCCGCGTGATGAAGCTGGCACGGTGGTCTCTTGGTTCTGGACCGGTATGTTTTTGGCTCAGCTGTTTGCTGCCTGGATGGTCCTCAGGATAGGTGTACACCGGTTGATGCTCGCAGGTGCTCTGGGAGGATTGCTGGGCACGATTCCACTGTTGTTCGCGTCTGAGTTGCATGTACTCCTCTGGCTTGCGTTGCTGTGGGGTTTCGCCAATATGGGTTTGCTGAAAATGGTGATCGCCTTCGCCACGCTAACGATGTCGGCACCTCCACCTAAGCTCGTGCCCACGCTACTCTTTGGGGCGACCAGTGGCACCGCGATAAGCCCTCTTCTTACCAGCTGGGTGGTGGAGGGCTTCGGTTATGCCGCTGTGCTGCGGTTCGGGACACTTTGTTACTGTGTCCTTTTTGTTCTGTTGTGTATTGCCACATGGAGCAGAAAGAGAGAGCAAGTCGCGTCGCCGCGTCAGGCCTGCTCAAGCTGAAAAAACCAACTCCAGCTGCCGTTAACCCGATCTGCAGTTGGCCCAAGCCAAGGACCGTACAACCAATGAGCGTCAGTATTGTAGATATGCACGCGGAACATGCAGACGTCGAGTTTGTCCGCTCGCTGAAGAACACGGGGTTTGCCGTACTGCGGAATTCGCCCCTCGACGCTGACCGCCTACTGCGCATGGGAGAAGCATGGAAAGCTTTCTTTTTAAGCCCCGATAAGTGGCAGTACAAGGCGACTGAGACACCATCCGGGAATACCAGCGGTTTTATCTCAACTGAAGTGTCTGAAACCGCCGTCGGACACGACCAAAAAGACCTCAAAGAGTTCTTTCACATTGTGCCTTCTACAAACATTCCTGAGGGATTGCGTGCAGACGCCCAGGCACATCTAAGTGACGCGCAGGCCCTGGGACGCACACTGCTTGGCTGGGTGGACAAACACTGCGCTGCAGACTTGGCCGAAACGCTCCGCGGAAAGCTCGCCGCGTCGCTCTCACCGGATGACAGCCTCCTGCGTATTCTGCACTACCCGCCGCTGTCGGGTGAGGTGCCAGAAGGCGCTGTACGAGCCGCCGCCCATGAGGACATTAACCTGTTGACGCTTCTGCCCGTGTCGACAGAGCCAGGACTTCAGGTGGCGCTTCGAAGTGGTGAGTGGGCGGAGGTGCCCGGGCAGTTTGGTGACATCATCATAAACGCGGGTGACATGCTGCAGGAAGCGTCAGGAGGCGTGCTTCGGTCTACCTCACATCGCGTCGTAAATCCGATCGGCCCGTCGAGTCAGCAATCAAGAATTTCGCTGCCTTACTTTATTGCACCGTTTCTGGACTCGGTGCTTTCGGATCGTTACACAGCGGGAAGCTATCTGCATGAGCGGTTAGCGCAGCTCGCTCGCTGATAGCAACGTATCGAGGTACAACTGTCTGACCGCGGGAGCATCGACCCCCACGCAGGCAGTCACCGGTTCTCGGCCCTCCCAAGCATCAGTCTGATAGCGCGCACCGCTACGCGCCATAATCGTCTGCCCCCGGGCGATGCCCTCGGTTACAACACGGACTGGTCCCGTACAGGTCTCAAAAAGCTCCGGTTGCAGCAGATACGCGACGGCGCTGGAATCGTGGATTGGGCACTCTCGTCGGCCATAGATGCCTTCGTAAAAGTCAAAGTAGTGGCGTGTAATGCTGTGGATGAAGCGCCCGCGAGCCCCACCGCCTTCCCTGAGCTGATGGATAAATGACTCATCCATCGTTGTAAGGTGCGTGACGTCGAGGCCGACCAGAGTTGCCCTCAGACCACTGCCCAGAATCAGATCTGCTGCGCCTGGATCGCCCGCGATATTGGCCTCAGCCACCGGCGAGACGTTTCCACCCTGCTCATTGCGCATAAAAACGCCGCCCATGAGAATCACCTCTCTAAGAAGCGTGGGCAGACGCGGCTCCAGCTGAAGGGCGATCGCAAGATTTGTAACTCGACCAACGGAAACTATAGATAGCTCTCCCGGGTTTTCTCGCGCCAACCTCGCGATTGCCTCCGGAGCAGGTTCGAGCTCCGCCGAATACGTGGGTTCGCTCAGTTCGATGTCGCCGAGGCCATTCTGGCCATGCACGAAGTCGGGAAAATCATCATTCTCAAGCCCATTCAGACATTGCGCGCTGCCGCGAAATATCGGCGTCTGTAAGGAGAACCTTTCGCACACGTGACACGCGTTACGCGTGGTGTTGTCTATGCTGGCATTGCCTGCGATCGTGCATATCGCTTCGAGCCGGACTCCCGGTGACGCATCAAGAAACAATAACGCCATGGCATCATCGATGCCGATATCCGTATCAAAGACAACGCGTTTCATCGAAGTAACCTGAACGCGCCCGCACGGCGCAGAAGCTCGGGTTTTCGAAGAGCTGGAATCAGCAGTTTGTTGAATGCTCGCAAATTTCGAGCGGTGAGCGAGCCCAGACGCGCAGGAAACCGGCGACGATCCAGTTGGGTCATTACCGCCGAGTAAATCGCTTCTTTCGCAGGTGCCAGCGCTGGGCCAGCGATCCCGACACCGCCTCCGAGCAATAAGGTGTCTACATCTCCGAAAGCGCACAGCTGGGGCTTCGCCGATGCTCGAAAATCCTCAAGCGGTTGCGCTCGTTCAAGTCGGACTATGTTTCTGGCAACGCAGCGTCCCATATCCAGTGCGTTGTAAGCCTGTTTCTTGACGAGCTGGGGCGGAGCGGCCGCATCGCCTGCTACGAAGACATTCCTGAATTCCGGGTGCAGTAGGCTCTCATCGACGGGAACCCAACGCCCGTTTGCATCAAGACCTGATTCGCGCAGCAAAGGATGAGGGGCAGCGCCCACTGTCCAAATGGTGAGATCAGAGGTGAGTTTTGTCCCGCTAGTCAACGTGGCAGACCGGGCAGCAACGCTTCGAACGGAATCTGACCAGTGTCCCGTAATCCCATGGATGTCGAACAACTCCCGCATATGTCGACTCACGCCCCCACCGTTTTCCGGCAGTGGCTGTCCCTTGGTCTCAACAATGTGTATCTGCGCGTCGAACCCGGTCGAAAACCGGAGTACTTCACCACATGCTTCTACCCCCTCAAGACCAGCACCGACGATCACAATCGATGGCGCTCGCCGCCTCTTAGCAGTCGAAGTAAAAAGTCTCTGAAGCCGATCGTGGATCGCAGCACATTGATTGACCGACTTGAATCCGTGGGCGTGCCTGCTAACGCCAGGAATACCGAAATCCTGATCTACACCACCAATGGCTATAACAAGATAGTCAGCGCTCAGGGGGCTACGACCGCGTAAGGACACGACGCGCTTTTGAGGATTCAGGGCGTCAACACAGCCATTAACAAAGGTGTGTCCGGCGCTGCCGAGCGCAGAACACAAGTCAAGCCTTAGCTGCTCTTTTGTCTTTACTCCGGATACAAGTTCATGAATGTTCGGCAGGAACTCGAAGGAGGATCGTTGATCGACCAGCGTGACGTCAAAGTGTTTCGCCGGTAAGTTGTTTGCGCAGGCTAGGCCGGCAAAGCCGCCACCGACAATGACGACTCTGGGCTTAGGAGGCTTGCTCATTCATCGTCTCTACAGGTTGTCGCCTGGTACTCGCCGTGTTCGTCCTGCCACGCAGAAACAACCATCGGTTGGCAGCATACGTGGCAGTCTTCGATGTATTCGTTGTCCAGGTCGCTCGGTTCCACAAGGAGCACAAGGTGCTCACCGCAGTAAGGGCAGGAAACGCCGACTTCAGTTCTGTTCATGAATGGCTAATCGGCGAGCCGAATCGCACAGCGTTCCTCGGCCAGAAACGCTCGAATGTCCTTATCGACCTGAAAGCTCTCTTTGTATTCCTCCATTCGTTCCGTCGCGTAGCGCCGGAGTCTTCGTCGTCGTAGCGCGCTGGCGAAGCGCCGGATTTCTTCCGGGCTTTCCAAGATCAATGGCGGAACACTAGCCTTTCTGCCTTCCGGGTCTTTCGCGACCATAGTGAAGTAGGAGGTGTTGGTGTGTTTACTCGTACCGTTCTGCACGTTCTCGGCGATTACCCTAATACCGACCACGAGCGAGGTAGAGCCGACGTAGTTAACCGAAGCATTCATGGACACCAGGTCGCCAACCTCGGCGGGTTGCAGAAAGTTCACATTGTCTACCGAGACGGTTACGCAGTAGTTACCGGCGTGTTTGCTGGCGCAGACATAGGCAACCTTGTCCATCAGCGAAAGCAAGGTGCCCCCATGTATTTTGCCGCCGAAGTTCGCATACGCCGGAATCATCAGCTCGGTGAGGGTGGTCTGTGAGTAGCTGACTGGGTGCCCGCTCTGTTCTGTGCTCAAAAGTGCGTTCCTTCCTGATTAAGTTTACTAGCTGCCAGAGTCCGGGGCCGATGATGCGCGAGCCTCGAAACCGCTCGTGGCTAGCTCAGAAATTGGTGCGAAACTCTCGTTTGGGATAAGAATCGTCAGCGAGTAATGGGCGATTTTCCATTCATCGCCCTGCCGTACCAGAACGCCCGTACCTCGGAAGCGCCCCCAGCGCTCTGAGACCATGATCTCGTCGAACCAGGCGGTAGTGTTGCCGTCGGCAAACGCGACGTACCGGTCCTCGGAGCGATAGCTCCAGCCAACCCCTCCTTCAAATCGTTGCGCGACGTATTGCCTGAAGTCGTCAAGCGGCCAGCGCTCCCAATCGTCGGTGCCCATAAATACGCCGTTGTCGGCGAAGTGGTCCAAGTAGCGCTGCTTATCTGCAGCGGCAGCCGCCGCATGAAAATCGTCCAGCAGTCGATGGATAGACTCTTCGTCAGTTTCTGGATCGGCGTGGATGCCCAGTGTTAGTAACCCGGTCAGCAGCGTTACTGCGGCGGTCGCAAGCATTCGGTGTTGGATCATCATCAAGGTCTCCATGGAGTCGTATCCAGGCTGAAGGGTCCGCACCTTAGTCGGCTTTCCCTCTCTGGGACAACCATTGTCGCGCTAGGCACTGCTGAACGCATTGTCTACACAAGTTTCGCTGTGTACGTAGGTGCAAGCGCCGCGCTGCGCCAGCATTTAATGCGACCTTCTTGGCGACTTTTTTGGCGACCTTAGCTACTAATATTTGCACTGGTCTGGGAGGACGCTACCAGTGCTTACTCAGACGGCAACCATCGCGGTATGGTCTGGTAGCGCTCAATAAATCTCGTCACAGCGGTATGAACAGAACAGCCCACCGGCGCAGTGCTATTGCGCTATCAGGATTTGGTGTCATCAGATCTCGCTGCGAGTCCAAAGATGGTTGCTCCATTGCAGCAGAATGATTAGTTTTTATTACATCTGGTTATAACAACGTATCAGGTGTCGAGCATGGGCAGCTTTGACCGCATACAGTCCCGTGTTGCGCAGCTTCGATTTCCTGACTCTTGCATGATCCTCTGCTGCCGGGTCGCCGTATAGACACAACACATGCACCGGGGGGCATGCGAAATGCTGAAGCTATCACGCTTGTCAGCTCTTCTTGTAGTGGGTTCATTACTGATCTCTTTCGAGGCCTTGTCTGCTTGTCCTGATTATTTGGATCAGGACATGAGGCGACTGCACTCGAAAGACGACGTTAATCTTTGTGCGGTCACGAAGGGACGCCCGGCGCTTCTGGTCAATACGGCCAGTCACTGTGGTTACACGCCGCAGTTCAAGGGCCTGGAATCGCTCCATCAGACCTACAAAGAGCGCGGGTTGGTGGTTATTGGCTTCGCCAGCGACAGCTTCAATCAGGAAGCTGCGAGCGAAGAGAAAGCTGCCGATGTTTGTTTTGTCAATTTCGGTGTCAGTTTCACCATGTTGGCCCCCACTTCTGTGAAAGGCGACGACGCAAACCCGGTGTTCAAGGAACTGTCCCGTCAGTCGGGGCAGCCCAAGTGGAACTTCAATAAATACCTAGTTGATGGCAATGGCACAGTGGTAGAGCATTTCGATAGCGGCACTCGGCCGAATAGTCGCAAGCTTACCGAGGCCATTGAAACGGTGCTCTAAATCCGCGGCTCACATGGCTTCGACCAGGACGCTTTGCGGCGCGTACTGCGCCGCATAGGCTTCGGTCTATTGCTCGCTGGCATTTTCGTAACCATGGCGCTCGCTGCACAGGCTGTCGTAGGACGATCCCTGTTCGGCTACTGAGGCGATGTTTACCCCGACCCGGTTTATCAACCGGGCGCACACGAGCGCCAGACTGCCGTGCTCGCCATCCTGCATACTCAACGTTGCTTTTCCTTGTCTTCGGCCTGTGTCTGCCAGTTCTCGCCGCAGCTCAGACCGTTTACAAATCGATTGAGGACGGCGTTACTACCTTCAGCGATGTCCCCCCGTCCGACGGGCCAGCTGAAGTGCTCGAGCTCAATCTACCGCCAGACCCCAATACGTCGCTGCTTGAGGATCGGCTCGCAGCCATGAAGACATCGACTGATCGACTGGCGCAGTCCCGTCTTGCTCGTGAGCAGCAACGTTCTAATGAGCGGCAACGGCGACTCGATGACCTGAATCAGGGTCAATACGGGGCAGGTTGGCCGCCCGCCGAACCGGTAACTTTCGTGACCCAACCGTTTCTACCCTATCGGCCATGGCTGCCTTATCGGCGCTTTCGACCACCGTCTGAAAAAGCGCCATTGCCTGCCGATCCGCGCTATCGCACCCAGACGAGGTACCCTGCGGCGTCGCACACGCTTCCCCCAGGGTGGTCGGTCCTTAAACCGGGTAACCAACAGTTAATGCGGCCCATCGTTTCTCGACGTAACTGACTGGTTTGATGGCCCTGGACTCGCTCGCGGTCATAGTAGTCTGGCGATCAATACCCCCAGGGCGAACGATTTTCCCGCCCGTAGTCCGAGAGTCAGCGCCCGGGGAACGCGAGCTACCAAGCGCCTCCCGGGCCCTAGCCGAAAAATGCGGTGACGCGCTCTATGGTCCAGAACGCCGCAGTTGTTCCCACCAGGTAAGCCAGCGCCTGTCGAGTACGCGCTGACGCGATTGGAGTCCAAGCTCGGAAGATCAGGAACACCACCAAAAGCGTCGCAACGAAGGCGAGTTGCCCTAACTCCACGCCAAGGTTGAAGGTCAACAGCGCTAGAACGATGGCTGTTTCTGGCAGACCTATTTCGCCTAGAGCACCGGCAAAGCCAAGCCCGTGTAGCAGTCCAAAGAGCAAGGAGGCGGCCCACGGAAAGCGCGATGTCAGAGTTGGCTCTCCCCCTGCCTCGCGAACCACCTCAGCGGCAACAAACACAATGGACAGGGCAATCACAGCTTCCGTCGGTGGACCGGCGATTCGCAGCGAACCTAATGCAGCGCAAATGAGGGTAACCGAGTGGGCAACGGTAAACGACGTAATCGTCCAGATTAGCCTTCTTAGGTTCCGCACCAGCAACATCAGGCACACAACAAAAAGCAGATGATCGGCGCCCGCCAGAATGTGTTCAAATCCCAGCACCAGATAGGAAACGCTAATGTCCGACATAGACGGCGTTCCGAGCACAACAAATTCCGCGCTCTCCGGCGTCAGGCGCTCGATCTGTACGCTACCGTTGCGCCACAGCACGCGCACTACGAGATCGGTTGCTGTGCCTAACAGTCCGTCGAAGCGAATGCGCTCTCCTTCCAGGCCGGTAGGAGCGTAGATGGAGAACACTTCCTGAAGCATGTTTGCAGGAAAGGTAATGTCGCTAGGTTCATCCACCGAGATGGACTCGGGAAACACTGGCCTCGCCCGAACACTGCGGTTGCCCCCCAGCGGTACACGCCAAATCACCGAAAAGTGTTTTTCGTCGAGTTCTTTCAGCTCAAAGTAGGCGGGCCGAAAGATGTCGGCGAGTGCTGGCAGGCTCGTTATCCCGAGAGCAATGCACGCACACAGCCACAACGCATTGGAGCTACAGGCAGAAAATCGTTTCGACGCATCGAGTTGCACCCGGAGATTGTTTGCCTGAGTTGATGGTAGGGAATGCTCACGATGCTATGCTTCGTGCCCGAATTTGTCATGCAGGAACCACGATGTACCGCGCTGCTCTCTCTCGCCTTTTGATCTCTCTCCTTCTGCTCCTGTCTTCTGTCGCCACCCTTGGGTCACTTCAGGTCCATGCTCAGGCACCAGAGGAACCGGCGAATCCCTATGCCGGTATGGAGTGGCGCAATATCGGTCCAGGCTTTATGTCGGGCCGAATAGCAGACATTGCCTGGGATCCCAGCGATTCAAGTGTCTGGTACGTGGCGGTGGGTTCCGGCGGTGTCTGGAAAACGACCAATGCCGGTGTGACCTGGACACCGATTTTCGATGAGCAGCCGGCCTATTCGATCGGTTCGGTGGCGGTTGACCCCTCTAACCCCAGCACCGTGTGGGTAGGGACCGGGGAGAACGTCGGTGGCCGACACATCGGCTATGGCGACGGCATCTATCGCTCAAACGATGGAGGCAAAACCTGGACGAACATGGGTCTGGCCGACTCGCAACATCTCTCCACGATCATTGTTCACCCCACGAACTCCGATGTGGTTTGGGTAGCCTCGCAAGGTCCACTTTGGACCAAAGGCGGTGATCGGGGTCTCTATATGACGAAGGATGGGGGCCAGACCTGGACAAAGACGCTGGGTGGTGGCGAGTGGACTGGTGTTACCGATGTGGTGGCCGACCCGCGCGACCCTGCCGTGATGTACGCGGCTACCTGGCAGCACCATCGAACCGTCGCGGCCTACATGGGTGGAGGCCCGGAATCCGGCCTGCACAAGTCGGTGGATGGCGGGGAAACCTGGACCAAGCTGAAAACCGGCCTGCCTAGCGGCAACATCGGCAAGATCGGTCTCGCAATTTCGTCGCAGGATCCGGATGTGGTGTATGCGGCGATCGAACTCAATCGCCGCGCAGGGGGGGTATGGCGGTCCAATGATCGCGGTGCCAGCTGGGAAAAGCGCTCTGATGCCGTCGGAGGTGGCACTGGCCCCCACTACTACCAGGAGCTTTTTGCGAGTCCGCATAAGTTTGATCGGCTTTATCTCGTCGGACCTACCGTGCACAAATCTGAAGACGGTGGGACGACGTTCGAGCCCATGCCGCACCCCAGTCAGCATGGCGATATGCACGAAATCCTGTTCGATCCCGCTGATCCTGACTACATCATGATGGGCACAGACGGAGGCGTCTATGAGAGCTTCGATCTGGGCGACACCTGGCGTTTCATGGGTAATCTGCCGATCACGCAGTACTACAAGTTAGCGCTCGACGACGCGGAGCCGTTCTACACAATTTACGGCGGCACTCAGGACAACAACACGCAGGGCGGACCCTCGCGGACTGACAATGTGCACGGTATTCGCAACTCGGACTGGCGGGTCGTCCTGGGTGGGGATGGCCACCAGCCGGCGACCGAACCGGGCAATCCGGACGTGGTTTATGCCGAGTGGCAACAAGGCAACCTTACCCGGGTAGACATCCCTACGGGTGAGACCGTGTACATCAAACCTCAGCCGGCACCCGGTGAGCCAGCGGAGCGCTTCAATTGGGATGCGCCGATCCTGGTGAGCCCGCATAAGGCAACGCGTCTTTACTTCGCGTCGCAGCGGGTATGGCGATCCGAGAATCGTGGCGATGAATGGGCTGCTATTTCCCCAGACCTGACACGCAACGAAGATCGCATGGTGATGCCGTTGATGGATCAGACCTGGAGTTGGGACGCGCCCTGGGACATGTTTGCTATGTCTAACTACAACACCATCACGTCCCTTGCCGAGTCACCCGTTGTGGAAGGCCTCTTATATGCGGGTACCGACGATGGCCTCATCCAGGTCTCCGAAAACGGCGGTGGCAGCTGGCGACAGATTGAGGTTGGGTCACTGCCCGGAGTACCGAGCACCGCATTCGTGAATGACATCCGTGCCGATCTGCACGATGCCGATACCGTGTACGTCGCGCTCGATAATCACAAGTACGGGGACTTCTCACCGTACTTGCTGGTGAGCCGCAATCGCGGACAAAGCTGGACCAGTATCAGCGGGACCTTGCCGGAGCGGCACCTGGTGTGGCGTCTGGTGCAGGATCACGTACGCGCTGACCTGCTATTCGCAGCGACGGAGTTTGGTGTGTTCATGACTCTGGATGCAGGAGAAAACTGGCACAAGCTGGCGGCCGGTATGCCGACGATTCCGATCCGGGATCTACAGATCCAGCGGCGTGAGAATGACCTCGTCGCTGCCAGTTTTGGGCGTGGTTTTTTCGTGCTGGACGACTACTCGCCTCTGCGCGCTCTTGAGACCGATACTCTCGAAAAAGAAGCTGTTCTGTTCGAGTCGCGTGACGCTTTGTGGTACTTCCAGCGTGGCGTTCTGGGTTCCACTCGGCGAGGAACTCAGGGCGACCAGCTGTATGCCGCTGACAATCCGCCCTTTGGTGCAGTGCTGACTTATCATCTGGGCGAAGGCTTTCCTACGCTCGAAGCAATTCGCCAGAAAGCGGAAGGAGAAGCGCTCAAGGCCGGCGACCAGGTAAGCTTCGTAGGGTGGGAGGCCGTCGAGGCCGAGCGTCGTGAGCAGGAGCCGAAACTGCACATAGTGGTGCGGGACTCTGGCGGTCAGGTGGTGCGGCGTATTGATGCGCCCGCCGCTAAAGGGTTCCACCGCGTGGCCTGGGACTTACGTCATCCCTACTATGGTTCGGTCGAGACACCCAACAACTGGCAGGGATTGCCCCCGAGCGGATTTCTCGCGCTACCGGGAACCTACTCCGCGGAGCTTGTTCTGATTAAAGACGGTGAGAGTCGCGTGCTGGCAGATCCGGTGAGCTTCGAAGTGAAGCGTCTGTACGAGCCAGCCCTGGCTGGGGCGGATCTTGCGGAAGTCGGCGCGTTCTGGAAGGAGTATGCGACGTTGTCCGGTCAGGTAAGCGGAGCTCGTTACGCTCTGGAAGATGCCGTGGAATCTGTGGCGACTATGCAGAAGATGCTTGCTCTAACAGCGGCAGCTCCCGGCGAAATGGACGCCACGCTGCATCAGTTGCGTCAGGAGCTCTACGATATTGATCAGGCGCTTACCGGTGATAAGTCCCGAGATGCGGTTGGCGATTACGATGCGCATCACGTGACTGACTGGATGGCCCACGCCTACAGCGGTGTAGCGAGATCAAGCTACGGACCCACACCTTCACACCGTCGGTCCTTTGGGTTTGCGAAAGAAGCCTTTGCGCCTCTGCGGGCGCAGTTGAATGAGATCATCGAAACCAAGCTTCCGATGATCAGGCAGCAGCTTCTGGAAATGGGAGCGCCCTGGGGCGCGGGACAGAAGATCCCCTAGCTGATGCTTCAGGAAGGCCTTGGGGGCTTCTCCACAGTGGTCGAGCAGCCTTTGAGGCGCTCACCGTGTGGAGAACCTCCATGGGGTCACTATCTGTCGGCTTGGGCCGTACTAAAAACTAGTGCGCCTTCGCTAAACCATTGAAGCTCAGATTTAGCACAACTGCGCAGACGGCACCAAGAGTAATCGGGTTGTTCAGTATGTCTGCCGCTGCTTTGGGTAAAGCAGAAAAATAAATTGGATTTGCCACTACCAGCATTGCTGCACCCAGAGAGATGCCGACAGTCAGCACATTGCCCGTATCGTCGAAGTTCACTTTCCGCAAGGTTTGAATGCCCGTCGCGGCAATCGATCCAAACAACACAAGACCACACCCTCCCAGCACCGGCAGCGGTATGTTGGCCACCACCGCCGCAATTTTGGGGGACAGGCTGATGGCAACCAGCATCACGCCCATGATCGCAACGACGTAGCGACTGCGTACGCCGCTCACGCGAATCACTCCGATGCTCTGAGAAAAGGTCGTAAAGGGAAACGCGTTGAACACTCCACCCAGCATCGTGGCGAGCCCTTCGGCGCGCAGCCCTGCTGCGAGACGCCGCTGATCGACGGTTTCTTCGCACACCTCACCAACTGCGAGATAGTCTCCCGTGGACTCCACCATGGTCACGAGCATTGTGACAGTCATGGCCGAGCAGGCGGCAACCGTAAATGTGGGTGCGCCAAAGGCAAATGGTAGTGGGAGGCTCGCCCAGCCCGCATCGGTGACACTATTGAAATCCGACATCCCCATTAGGGCACCCGCAATACTGCCAAGTACCAGGCCGATCAGAATGGCTGTTCTCGAGAAGAAGCTGTTGCCCAGGCGCATAACGATCAAAACGAGTATCAGCGTGCCTAACCCCAGCGCAATCTCGGGAACCTGGGTCTGCTGAGCACCAAAGCCCCGGCCCCCACTCAGCCACATCACCGCAACGGGCAGCAGGCTCACGCCGATCACCGTGATGACAGTGCCGGTAACCAATGGTGGGAAGAAACGCAGTAACCGGCTCCAGGAACCCGCCAGCATCAGGCATACCGCTCCACCGACGATCGTGCCTCCAAACATGGCCGTGAGATCGCCATCTGCACCAATGGCGAGCAATGGCGGTATGACTGCTACCGTGGTGCCCTGGACTACAGGCAGTCTCGTACCAATAAAAGACCCGATACCCAGGCATTGAATGAGCGTGGCAATTCCGCTGCCGAACAGGCCAGCCGCTACCAGGTAGGTGGTTTGTTCCTGAGACCAGTCCAGGGCCGATGCGAGCACAAGCGGCGCAATAATGATGCTGGCGTAGGCGGCCAGCAGTTGCTGGAAGCCCAAGGGTACGCTCCAGCGCAGCGGCAGCCATTCGTTGACCGCGTCCTGCTGATTCAGATTGTTCGCGACTGTTTCCAAAGTAATCTCACTGTCTTTTCAGTGGCGTTTGCTGTCCTCAATCTGTCATCTATCCAGTCGAGGAGCCGGCCCGCCAAACTTCGCTGCGGCGTCTCAGCGCTTGGGCCCGACCTCTAAGCTCTTTGAGAAGTTCCGGCATGTCCAAACCGCACAGCTGCCCCTGCTCGACGATCAATTGCCCATCGACGACTACGTGCGTCACGTCATCAGCACGACTCGAATAAACAAGCGCCGCCTCTGAATCGTAGCGCGGCGCTGTATGCGGCTTGTTCAGATCGACCACAATTAGATCGGCTAGCATGTTTTGTTCCAGCACCCCGCACTCTGGTAAGTGCATTGCGAGCGCTGCATCGCGCGTGGCCATCCTGAGCATCTGCTTCACTGGGAGAAGCTCGGGATCCTGATGGTGGTTCTTGTGAGTGATCGCACCGAACTTCATCTCCTGAAACATATCCAGCGTGTTGTGGCTCGCCGGCCCGTCGGTCGCGAGACCGACAGTGACGCCGGCGGCGAGCAGCCGCTTGATCGGGAGGATTCCGGAGCACAGCTTTGCGTTGCTGACCGGGCAGTGAGCCACCTTCGTCTCACTGGCAGCCAGTAGCTCGATATCGTGCTGTGAGAGCGTCGTGCAGTGGGCGGCCGTAACGTTCCTGCCCAGTACGCCCAGCGACTCTAGCCATGCGGTGGGGCTCACGCCGTGGGTCTCTTCTACATAGCGGTGTTCCTGAGAGCCTTCCGACAAGTGCGTGTGAATGCTCAAGCAGTGTTCTTCGGCGACGGTCGCACACTTCTCCCATAGTTCTGCGGTGCAGGAATAGGTCGCATGAGGAGAAAGCGCGACCTGCAGCCGGTTTTCCTGAGACCCATGATGAGCTTTAACGATGTCGCCGAAGTTTGAGAGGGCGTCGTGGGTCCAATCAGCGACCGGGGCATACAAGCCTATATCGGCAAAGCCGTAGCCGAGCGTTGCGCGCAGGGGTACCTGGCCCAGAGCGTCAATCTGCGGCGAAACCGAATAGGCGTCGAAGTGCTCGTTAAAACTGGTGATACCGGCGAGCGCCATCTCGGCGAGACCAGCAAGGCTCGCGAGTTTCAGCGTTTCGTGGTCGAAGTTCTTCTTGAGTCGCCACATACTCTGGAGCCATTCGAACAGCTTGGCGTCTTCGTTGAGACCGCGTAGCAGAACGTTCGAACCGATGTGAGTGTGGCAATTGCTGAATCCGGGCATGATCACCTGATCCGCGGCATCCAGCGTCTTTTGCGCGGTGTAGGGGCCGATATGCTCGGGCGTTCCTACCGCGATTATTCTGTTAGCTCGGACCAGCACGATCCCGTTCGGGATCGTGCCGGCAGTTCCCATAGTGAGAACCTCACCTCCTATGATGGCGAGGTCCGCGTCCATCTCGGACGCGCTGGGGTCTAAGCCGATAGCAACGGTGCGATAACCAGGCTGACAATAGCCATCACGTTGATGAGGATGTTCATCGAAGGTCCGGAGGTATCCTTGAACGGATCACCGACCGTGTCGCCTACGACTGCGGCCGAATGTGTTTCCGAGCCCTTACCACCTAAGTTGCCCTTTTCGATGTATTTCTTGGCGTTGTCCCAGGCACCGCCCGCGTTCGCCATCATCAGCGCCATCAATACGCAGCCAAGAAGCGCTCCGCCGAGCATTCCGCCCAGGGATGAGGCACCAAGGCCAAAGCCTACAATTACCGGTGCGCCCACTGCGATTGCACCCGGCAATATCATCCGACGCAACGCTGCGGTTGTGGCGATCTCTACACAGCGTGCGGTATCGGGCTTCGCGGTGCCTTCGAGCAATCCTGGAATTTCGCGGAATTGACGACGAATCTCATTGATCATGTCAAAGGCCGCGTCTCCGACAGCTGTCATGGTGATGGATGCGATCAGGAACGGAATGGTGCCGCCGATGAACATCCCGACAAGCACAGTGGGGTCGGACAGTTCGAGCGCAAATTCCGGGTTGTTCGCCTGGACGGTCTCGACAAACGCGGCGATGATAGCGAGCGCCGCGAGAGCCGCAGCGCCGATGGCAAATCCTTTTCCTATGGCGGCCGTGGTGTTCCCAACCTCGTCCAAACCGTCGGTGATCTTGCGCGTCTCCTCACCCATGCCAGCCATCTCGGCGATCCCTCCCGCGTTATCTGCGACAGGGCCGTACGCGTCGATGGCCATGGTGATTCCCACCGTGGCAAGCATGCCAACGGCGGCGATACCCACGCCGTATAACCCGGACAGCGACGTGGCGACCCAGATGATGGCGGCGAGAAAGAGGATGGGTAGAACCACGGACTGCATGCCCACGGCCAGACCCGTGATCATGACCGTCGCCGGCCCGGTCTCACCGGACTGGGCGATCTTCACAACAGGCTTGGATCCGGTGTAGTACTCGGTGATCAACCCGATCAGAACACCGCCGACGGCACCTGCCACAACGCACCACCATACATTGCTTTCAAGTCCGAGCTGGCCGGTCAACACCCACGCGAAAGCCACGAAGATGGCCGGTGCGAGGAGGGTGCCGGAGCGCAGCGCTGCCTCTGGAGCCGCCGAGGAACGCATGCGAACGATCGCGATGCCAATGATCGAAGCGATGAGCCCGGTCGACGCCAGTGCGAGCGGCAGAAACATCAGCGCGGCCTGAGTGGCCACCGCCATGGTCGACGCGATCGCGATGCATGCGATCATCGACCCGCAATAAGACTCAAAAATATCCGAACCCATGCCGGCGATATCGCCCACATTATCGCCCACGTTATCGGCGATCACTCCTGGGTTCCGAGGGTCATCTTCGGGAATACCAGCTTCAACTTTACCCACCAAGTCCGCGCCTACATCGGCACTTTTGGTGTAGATACCGCCACCGACTCGCGAGAACAGGGCGACGACCGAAGCTCCCATGCCGAAGCCGTGGATTGCCTCCGCCGTGTGCGGATCACCACCGAATAAATAGTACAGGCTTCCCAGTCCAATCAAGCCAAGCGACGCGACGCACAGGCCCATGATCGACCCGCCGTAGAACGCGATCGACAGGGCGGATGCCTGGCCATCTGTATTGGCGGCAACCGCCGTGCGAACGTTCGCTTTGGTGGCGGCAAACATGCCCAGAAAGCCCGCGATAGCGGATGACAGCGCGCCAGCGACGAACGCTATGGCGGTATTAGTACCCAATGGTGATAGAAAGATGCCAACCAGCAGTACGACCGCGAATATCGCCAGCATTTTGTATTCGCGTTGCATAAACACCATGGCTCCCAGATGGATCTGGTCGCCTATGGATTTGACTTCGCCGTCGCCCTGGTCGTAGCCGTTAAGAATTCGGTAGATAACGAACGCAATAGCTAACCCGCCCAAGCCGAGAATCGGCGGGTAGAGTAAATAGTCAGACACTTAGGTTTTCCTTATAGATTTCCCCCGAGGCGGAGTATGGGGAAAAACGCGCGGTAGCGGAAGAGCCGTGCTCAGGACGAGGGTGACCTGAATCCCAGGGTTTTAGATGATTAGGGCTGGCGTGACCGTGCTCAGGCGGGGTTGCCGGCCGATCCTTCTCTAAACTCAGGAACCACCCTTTTAAGCACATCCCAGTAGCCGTTCGCGATCGCATCCGGGTGCTTCGCGTAGAATCCTCGGGTCACCAGATGCTGATGCAGATCGCGAAGACGCCAGGCAGGCACGCTTGGCAGTAAGTGATGCTCTATGTGATAGCTGACATTGTTGGGCGCCAGTATCAGGCGCTCGAGCCAGTTAGCCCGGGTTGTTCGCGTATTACCCCTGGGATCCGGCTCGTACAGCCCGGGAACGTTGGCGTGTTCCGCGATCTGTCGGATTCGGGCAATCAACGGATAGGCTGTCAGATACGCCACTACCCAGAGCAGATAGAGTTCCGCCTTCCCAAAGGCAGCAAGCACCAGGAGCATTGCCATATTTACAAACAGGCCCTGGCGGGCTTTATTGGTTTTTTCACCGTCTCTCATGGTCATGCGATTACCCACACCGCTCAGTGCGCTCGCAAGCAGCTTGCTTCCGGTGCGGCCCGTCACATCCCGTGTGAACTTGCGCCGGAAGCTGGCTAGTGAAATTGGGTATTTCTCGTAGTTGGGTAGATCCGGATCGTCGTGAGTGCCGGCCAGCCGATGGTGCTCGCGGTGGGATGCTCCGTAGGCGTCGCAATCCGCCAGGATCGGATAAGCGCCAAACCACTGACCGACGGTCTGATTGAGTCGCGGCGTCTTGAACAGAGTCTTGTGACCCGCCTCGTGCATGAGTACCGCGAGGCCAAGCTGGCGGCCTCCGAGAAGTACGACAGCAATGAAAAGCGTAAAAGGGTTTGTCCAGACAGCGCTGACCGTGAAAATCGCGATGATGATCAGCCAATTCTGTAATACCAGCCAGCCGCCGCGCCAGTCGCTGCGCGTGCAAAAGTCTGCCAGCTCTTCCCGTGAAAGATAGTCTTTTATTTTCATGGTTTGACGCCATGTATATTGAACACAGAATGTAACATGTAACGCCTGTTTTGGGCATTAGCCGTTATATTTTTTTATGTTAAGAACTGTTTGTGCTGCCTGAGTTCATCAATAAGTCACCCACTCCTAAACGGCTCGTTCTTTCGCTGCTTAGTGCAAGAGGTATGGCTAAGACCAGTGCTGCCCAATGCACGCAGTGGGGCTCGCTGTTTGAGATTGAGGCGAGTGCCATGCGTGTGACCCTTGGGCGCATGGTGAAAGCGGGCCTGCTCACGAGCGTTGCCCGAGGGCAGTACTCGATCGGACCGGCGGGTAGAGCGTTGAGCGAGGCCGCTCAGAGCTGGATCAGGGCAGAGGATCGGGTGGGAGCCTGGAGTGGAGGATGGCTTCTGATTCATGCGGTTCACGTTCAGCGGCGAGACAAAAAAGCCGCCCGGAACCGTGAGCGTGCCCTACGCCTGGAGGGCTTTAAGCCCAGCTATCGAGATCTTTGGTGCAGGCCTGCCAACTACTCAGAGCGGCTCAGCGATACCCGGGATCGGTTAATGGCTCTGGGTCTTGAACGTGAAGCGGTGATGGTCCACAGCCTTGAACTGCACATGGAGGGCGTTGATCTCACGAGTCTATGGCCGAGGCGCAAGTTGGAATCCGGCTACCTGAAAATGACGGAGCTTATGCAAATCAGTGAAAAGCGCCTGGCCCAAATGCCCGTGGACCAGGCAGCGCGCGAGAGTTTTCTGGTCGGCGAGCATGCGATACGACTTATTAATTCAGATCCGATGCTGCCCGATGCGATGATTGATGGAGCTGCGCGTCGTAAGATGCATGCCACGATGGTTCACTATGATCAGCTAGGACAGAGCGCCTGGCAGCGCTTTCAGGCAGAAATACTCTCGTAGAGACGAGACCTGAAGAATCAGAAACACAAGAACTGGGAAACTCAAAGAATGAGCGATAACACATACACACCTCCAAAGGTCTGGACTTGGGATGCAGAAAGCGGCGGGCGCTTCGCCAACATTAACCGCCCGATCTCTGGTTCGACCCACGACAAAGAACTACCTGTGGGTGAGCATCCACTACAGCTCTACTCTCTTGCGACACCTAACGGCGTCAAAGTTACCGTTATGTTTGAGGAACTGCTGGCGCTCGGTCACAGCGGTGCTGAGTATGATGCCTGGTTGATCAATATCGGTGAGGGCGATCAGTTTGGCAGTGGCTTTGTTGGAGCCAATCCCAATTCAAAAATCCCAGCGCTGATGGACCATAGTGAGGATGAGCCGGTTCGAGTTTTTGAATCGGGCGCAATTCTGCTGTACCTGGCCGAGAAGTTCGGCGAGTTTGTGCCTGGATCTCTTCGCGAACGCGCCGAGTGCTACGCCTGGCTGATGTGGCAAATGGGGAGCGCGCCTTATCTGGGCGGTGGCTTTGGGCACTTCTATGCCTACGCTCCCGAGAAGTGGGAGTACCCGATCAATCGCTTTGCTATGGAAGTGAAACGCCAGCTCGATGTGCTGGATAAGAATCTCGCTGATCGCAGGTTTTTGTGCGGTGATGAATACACCGTTGCCGATATCGCTACCTTTCCCTGGTATGGAGCATTGGTGATGGGCAAACTTTATGAAGCTGGTGAGTTCCTCGACGTGAATAGCTACACGCACGTGTTGCGTTGGGCCAACGAGATCTTCGAACGCCCTGCGGTGGTTCGCGGTCGCCGGGTAAATCGCGCGTGGGGTGACGAAGACGGCCAGGTTCACGAGAGGCATTCCGCGTCTGATCTGGACTAGCAACTACAGACGTGAGTTCGGGGCGTCAGCGAGAGGGCCCAAGCCTAAGCATCGGTATGCCTTGCGTTACGTCATCCCCACATATCCGGGCTGGGACTGAATGGCTCCGATCCAGCGCTGCACGGCGGGGTAGTCGGTTAGATTAAATCCGCCTTCATCGGCGACGTGGGTGTAGCCGTACACGCAGACGTCAGCTGCGGTGAGCTGTGCACCGAGCAAAAACTCCGTGTCCTTTAGTTGCTCGTCAACCACAGCCAGCGCTTTGCGGCCCCCCGGCTGCTTTGCTTCGTATTCCTCGCGCCGATTTTCTGGCATGTTCAGATATCTCGCAATAAATCGTGCCACTGCTATGTAGGGCTCGATGCTGTACTGCTCAAAAAACTGCCATTGCTGGACTTTGGCGAGCGCAAAACGTTCCTCGGGCAGGTATCGGCTGCCTGCCGCAAGGTAATTCACGATTGCGTTGGATTCCGACAGAGTCAGGCCATTTTCGAGTTCAAGAACAGGGATCTTCCCAACAGGATTACGGTTCAGAAAGTCCGGGGTTGCTGTCTCTCCTGCCAGGATGTCGACGTGGACCCACTCATGTTGAATGTCCAATAGCGAACAGATCAGCCGAATTTTGTAGCAGTTACCTGATCGTAGATCTCCATAGACTTTCATGGCTAACCCAAGCATCTTAAATAGAGGACGATAAGGGCCAAGGTTAGCAACTTGGCACAACCGGTGCCCGTGTCCGGGCTTTTGGGTGACGACGGACCCCGATTAGAATGAGCTGAGCCACCGGAAGCCTGGACCTCGGATCGCATCGGGCCGCAGTCGAGATTCTCTGATGGTTTTAACTGCTGTACTGCCCAAGACCCCAGGCACGGAATAACAAGACGCTTTGAACAACGTAAAGGCCGTAACCGGCGCACTAAACATAGTATCTGCGGTGTTTTTTTGTCTGCTCACGAGCGTGCCGAGCTATGCCCATCTGCCTGAGTATCTCGGGCGGCGCTATTTTCTGGAGCCAGACCCCGCCCCCCAAATACCCGAGCCCTGTCGAGGTGATCGTCCTGCGCTGCGCGCCCAGATCCAACAAGTTGAGCAGGCCATCAACAACGTTGAACTACCTGATGGCGCCTACACGGCGGCGCTCGTTGACAGGCAAGCCGAGCTGGGACGCCTGTACGCTGAACTATGTAACCACCCTGCATCCCTCGATGAATACCGCAAGGCGCTCCACAGTGTTCGGGTGAATGACGGTCTGATGACCAAAGCCCAGCTTCCGTTTTTGCGAGCTCTGGCAAAGAGTTACCGGGCTATCGGAGATGTGGAGTCTGCACAAAACAGCCTGCGCCAGGCCTTTCGAATTCACGGCTATGGCAGGTCGGAACTCGATGAGCAGGCGCTGGCTGATTGCCTTGCCTATTTCCAGTTAGCACGCGAGTTGTACACCGACCCTCGGTACCGGGCAGACGCCAGGCTGTTCTTCGAGGCCTATCAGGACAATCGGGAAATGCTGGAAGCGCAGCAGGCAGGGTCGCTGGCATACACCGATTTTGAAATGCTGGCGCTGAGCCATCTCCGGAATCAATACCTGCTCCTCGGTACAGATCCCCAGGGAGGTGAAGGTCCCGCCATCGAGGACACCAGCGCGTCCTGGCAGTTTCTGGTGCGAACGCAGGTGTTGGTCTACGCACGAGGCGCGGAGCTGCTGGAAGACCTTATTCAGCGCGCAGCCGATCAACCGGTTGCCACGCGCGCGCGATTGCATCTGCGCATCGCTAACTGGCACCAGTGGAACATCAAGTACACCCGCGCGTGTAGAGCCTACCGGGTAGCCCTGGCGCTCGCGCAGGAGGCGAATGAACAGACGTTGATCAACCGACTCAGTCTGCCCGCCGAACTACCAGAGGATGAAGAGCTCTGGGCTCACCTGATGGCGCCGGATGTACCGGTGATGGGGCGTGCCGTTGCAAGCTATCGCATCTCCCATCGCGGTGATGTCTCGCGGGTCCGAACCGAGGGAATCGATGACGAAGATCCTGAGTCATCGCCGGCGGGACGCCTGCGGCGCTGGCTTCGAGATTCGCACGCCCGACCGGCCGTGATTGACGGTGAATGCGTCGCGGGTGAACTGAGTGAGCGTGTTTATCGTGTCATCAAATAGCTGGAAGCGGAGCGTAGCTCACCCGTCGGCTCCAAAAGCTCACTTATACTGCCTGCCTTTCGATCGCCATCGAATCAGTTTGTAAGTCTCGAATAGCCTTCTCGAAACTTTCCAGCGCCATGTTCTTCCACTGCTGATAGTCCATGATTTGGCCTATCACGTGATGGCGCAGGCTCACATAGCCGTGCAGGGTCGCCCACAGACGCAATGCGGCCCGTTGGCGAACTCCAGGGCTGGCTTGGTTCGAAAGCAGACCTGAGACTTGCGTTACCAGGGCGTCGAACGCCAGTGCCGCGGCGCGAGTCGCACCTTCGGATGGTTCGTAGTCGCTACCGGTCTCACCAAAAATCAGGCGATAGTGTCCCTCGTGATCATGGGCGATAGCCAGGTATCTTTCGCCGCTTTCCATCGCGGCTTTGAGTGGATCCCGCAGATTCGCTACCGATTCAACGGCACTCTGAACCAGAGCGAAGCCTTCGATGTACAGCGCATCCAATACCCCCTGTTTTCCCTGAAAATGACTGTAAATCGCTATCGTCGACAAACCGGCTTCGGTAGCGATGGCGCGAACACTCAAGCTGGCGAGTCCGCCGCTGGCCAGCAGCTTCGAGGCCGCTAATAGAATTCGCTCTTTATTGCTGCGCTCCGACATACGCCTATCTTGACGATTGGAAATAACAGCGTTATGTTAAGCATAACAACGTTATTTATCAATTCGGTTCTTAAGACAAATTCGGCTAATCGAGCAGTATCCGATGCATTCGGTGAGCCTGGTCATGTGACTCTATCTAGGATTAGAGAACCCTGGATGACGCTGTATTTCAGTCATCCTGATCTCATGACTTGTCGAAGCTGCCCAAATGCAGCGCCGATACGACATCGACACAACACCGAAACAACACCGAAACAACAACGAAACAACACCTAGGGAGTGACCAGTGGCCATACAGCAATTACGGGCGGACTATCTCATTGTCGGCGCCGGCGCGGTCGGCATGGCGTTTGCCGACACCATCTTGGGCGAATCGGATGCAAGCATCATCATCGTCGACCGCTACGCCAAGCCAGGTGGTCACTGGAACGTAGCCTATCCCTTCGTGCAGCTTCATCAGCCGTCACAGTTTTATGGGGTCAGCTCCAAAGAGTTGAGCGGAGGTCGTATCGAGCGGGGTGGTTTAAACGATGGTCTCAATGAGTTAGCTAGTGGGGCGGAAGTGAGCGCTTACTTTGATGATGTGATGCGGCATCAGTTCCTTCCCTCGGGCCGGGTTCAGTTCTTCCCCATGTGCGACTACAAAGGGGAAGGTCGATTCGAGTCCATCGTTGGCAACCAACGCTACCAGGTGGAAGTCGACAAGAAAATCGTAGACGCAACATTCCTCAAAACAAAGGTTCCATCGACGCATACCCCCAACTTCTCCATCGCTGACGGCGTCCCCTTTATGCCTCTGAACGATCTCCCGAAGGTGACCACACCACCCGACCACTACATGGTCATCGGAGGAGGTAAAACGGGCATCGATGCGTGCTTGTGGCTGCTCGGGATGGGAGTGGACCCTGACTGCATTGACTGGGTTCGGCCGCGAGACTCGTGGCTGCTAAATCGCAAAAATGCCCAGCCAACGGATGACTTCTTCTACAACGTCTTTGGTGCGCAACTGGCCCTTATGGAGTCCGCTGCCAAGGCGGCTTCTTATGAGGATCTGTTCGAGCGACTGGAAGCGGGCGGCTACTTCCTGCGGCTCGATCAGGAAGTCACCCCACGAATGTTTCACGGGGCCACGATTTCCGAACCGGAACTTAAACTGCTTCAAACCATTCGCAGCGTGATTCGCCTGGGCAGAATTACTCACCTCGGAGATAAAACTATTGAGTTTCAGCAGGGCTCCTTACCCGCCAAGCCCAACACGATTTACGTCGATTGCTCAGCTCGCCCTCTGGATGGTCTACCGGACGATGTACCGGTATTTAACGGAGATACGATTACTCCGCAGATGGTGCGTTCTTACCAGCCGGTTTTCAGCGCAGCTTTAATAGCGCACATCGAGTTGAGCATGGACGATGATGAGGCCAAAAACTCGGTCACGACCCCGGTACCACCGCCTGAAGCAGACACGGATTTTGCCTACTTCAGCGCGGTGTCTATGATGAATCAGTACTTATGGTCGCAGAATGACGATATCGCAGAATGGCTTTTGGGTAATCGGCTGGATGGCTTCAGCCGCATGCTCAAAAACGCGAAAGAAGATCCGGAAAAAACTCAACTGCTTGAGCGCATGCGCTCCTATGGCCCCGATGCTGTGTCTAACCTGTTCAAGTTGCACAATGACTTCCACGCCCAGGACGCGGCCTAGCAAGGATCACTCAAACCACGCTGTGACGAACAGAGCAGTGAGCAACCTGGACCTGTAAGACAGCAATGATAATAGTTAGGTTTTGAACGATAAGGAGAGTACCCATGGGAAGCCAGTTCGAGGTCGACAAGGCGAAGTTCCAGGAATATCAGTTAATGCCCTTGAACAGCCGCCCGCTAGTGGATGGCGAAATTCGTGTAAACATCGATTTTTTTGCGTTTACGGCGAACAATCTTACCTATGCGGTAGCTGGCGACATGCTTGGCTATTGGCAGTTCTTTCCGGCGAGTAGCGAGTCTCAGGGGATGATTCCCGTTTGGGGTTTTGCCGATGTTGTTGAATCAAATTCTTCGGACATAGAAGTGGGAGAGCGAATCTATGGCTACTTACCTCCTGCTTCGGAGCTCGTGCTAAAGCCGCACAAGGTTCGCCAGGACAGCTGGTTTGACGCAAGTGCGCATCGGCAAAGCCTGCCGCCGCTATACAACCGTTATCTTCGACTGCCGCCTCGTAGCGATGAGCAGCGCAGTGCGGAGACGGGGCAGGCGCTGCTTGGGCCGCTGTATATGACGGGCTATCTGCTTTACGACTACCTGAAGCAGAGCGACTACTTTGGCGCTGAGCAGGTTCTTGTCCTGAGCGCATCGAGCAAGACCAGCATTGGCCTTGCCTATGCGCTGACTCTGGATGAGACCCCAGCCGCGATCGGCCTGACATCCTCGGGCAATCAGGCGTTTGTCGACGGACTTGGTTACTACGATTCAACAGTCACCTACGACGATCTCAACAACCTGGATATCAAGCCCTCGGTAGTTGTCGATATGGCCGGGAACGCGGAGCTGCGGGATCAACTTGCCGAGCGCTTTGGTGATCACCTGAGACACTATGTTCGTGTGGGCCTGACACACTGGGATCAGCAGGGCGTAGGTGATCCCACCGGATCCGGAGCTAATGGAGCATTCTTCTTTGCACCCAGCTATATGCTCGAACGTTCCGAGGCGGACCCTTCATTCGCAGCGACCGTTCAAGAATTCGTGGCGCAGGGTGCACGCGCGAGCCTGGACTGGTTGCAGATCAGTAATCTTGATGGGCTCGATGGTCTGGCGTCGGTTTATCTGGACATGTGTCAGGGGCGAGTGTCACCAAAGCTTGGGCTGATTTGCACAATGTAAGACGCTAGCCCGAACCGCAACTTCCTCAGAGCATAGGATTTCAAGATGAACCATGAAAACTCCGCGGCACCCAGCTCCGAAGACTGGGCCCAGGAGCGGGGTAGGAAGTGGGCTGAACATTTGCAGCCAACAGAGGCAATGCTGGCGCCGGTCGATCTACCTCTGGTCGCAGCGCTGAAATTGGATGGTTCACACTCCGTTGCTGACATTGGCTGCGGCGGTGGGTTCACCACGCGCTCCATTGCGCAGTCCATGCCCGCAAATGCGGTAGTACATGGCTACGACATCTCACCTGAACTTATCGCTCTCGCAGAATCGGTGGCTGACGATAAGAGGCTTCGGTTTTTCTGTGAAGACACGCAAACAGCAACGCCTTATTCAGAAGGACAGGCCGAGGGTGATGCTAGGGGTATTGCAGGAGGCTACGATCGGCTGAGTTCGCGATTTGGGGTTATGTTCTTCCCAGATCCATTTCAGGCTTTCCGTAACCTGCATCAGTGGTTGCGGCCTGGCGGCCGTTTCGCTTTCGCTGTTTGGGGGCCACCGCCGGAAAATCCGTGGATGATGGTACTGCGTCGGGCGGTGGCGGACGTTGTTGATCTGCCATCTCCTGAACCTGATGCTCCAGGCCCGTTTCGCTACGAGAACGGAGAGAGTTTTGTGCGCCTGCTCAGCGAGTGCGGATTCGGTAGCGTAGAGTTTGACCGTTGGCAGCAGGACCTTGCTCTCGGTGGGGGACTCTCCGCCGGTGACGCGGCCCGTTTTGCCCTTTCCGCCTTTGGAATCGGTGAACAGGTAGCGCACGATCCTGATCTGGCAGCCAGAGCTTTCGACCAACTTTCGACAGCGCTTGCTCCCTACGAGCAGGAAGGCCGCGTGCTGATGCAGGGAACCGTTAACATTGTCACTGGTGAGCGACAGGCTCCCTAACTAGCCGACTGTTAGCCGCGTGTAGCCGCGTGTAGCCGCGTGCGCGAAGCGAATACGCGGTAAGCGCAGCTACGCTGGCTAACGGAGGCCAGTATTCAGCCAGGGCGCCGAGTCGTCTGCTCGTCGCAGCTAAAGTGTGAGAACCAGGGGGCAGTGATCTGAAACGACCGGATCGCTGACGACCTCAAAACCACGCACAGCCTGTTCGTTATCGATCAACAAGTAGTCTGCAAATTTGCCGGGTTTTTTGTATTCCGTGGTTCTGGTGCTGGTAAATCCCCGCGTGGTGACAAGCTCCACATAACCGGCTTCGCCGAGGATATTTAGAGTTTCGCTCTCAGGCTCGACGTTGAAGTCCCCACAAACCACGTTCACGTCGCTACCTTCGGCCACCTGGGTTGCCAACGCCAGAAGACGCCGCGCCTGATCGGTGCGTTCCGGCGTATCCTGTTTGCCTCGTAAATCACGCAATCCGTGCATGTGCGTGATGCCGATGGCGCGCTGTGCCCGGTAATCGTAAACGCGAACAGCGTGAGCTGTCCTTGATCTTGGGTGTTCACCGAAGCCTACGGGCGAATAGTCCTTATGCACGAAGCCCTGCACCTGCGCGATCACGGGGCACTCTTCATGAATGAAAGTTGCAAGCCCCCACTGGGAGGGAACCGGTTGATCATTGTTCCATAGCGAACCCTGCGCCGCTGGGCAAAAAGTGGCTACGTGATTTGGCAGCACCGCCTGGACGTCCCGAAAGAAGTTCGCTCGTTGGCGAAGTACGTGGTCGCCGTCGCGGTATGTCAGCCAGTCCTCGCACGGCAACGGGCTGTGCACGACCTCCTGCAGGCAGAGCACATCCGGCGCCTCTTTGTGCAGATACGGCAACAAAGATTCGTGGAGCTTGCCGCCCCAGCCGTTGAGACACATTATCTTCATGCCGGCAGTCCGGTGGGAGATGACGAGTTCTTGAACACTCGGGCAATAGTCTCTGTCATCGGTCAGCCGATGAACTCGTCGAGATAGCGCCTTACCTCGCCTTCGAGGGCGCTTTTGAATGGCATGGCCAGTAAACCGAGTTCGACGCGTACAATGACTTCACTTTCGTCGATTGTCAGTTCACCTTTGACTCCGGAACCGCGAATTTGTACTCGGTCTCCGTTCCATGCGGCGCGAACCCCATGAGCCTTGCTTAGTTGGCTGGCAAGCCCTTCTGCAACCTCCCGCAGTTCGGCTTTGTCTTTCGAGTGCGGTTTTCTGACTTCAAACTTCGACACGATTCCCTCTACTGATCTTGCGACGTAGTGCGGCACGGCTCTAAGAATACGCGGCCTGCGCTGACGGGCAATGGGAGCCTGCAAATGGGAGAGGAATCAAGAAGCGCCCGATATCGGGTAGTGCCCGATGGGGCGACGTATACCGTGCGGTGGGCCTCTGGGTCGACTGTATTTTGTCGGTGGGCGTTTAGGGCGGTAATCCGCTGGCACACAGCATAAGGTCTATGAGACCGCTTGGCTGCAGCACGTTGTAGTAGACCAGAATTTGATCGGTACCCGAGACGACCTCCGCTTCATGCCGTACGACGTTTGCAGCCCCGTTGTCGCAGCGCAAGGTAAACCGCTGGGGCCCGTCCTCAATCCCATACAGCCAGATTTGGCTGTTAGTCACATCCGAGAAAACACTACCGGGATTATCCTTGAGCGTGAGACTGATAAATGAACGGCCGTCGCTCGCCACAAAAGGCTCGGCGCTTTGCACGTACCTTGGACCTTCCCGTACCGGCGGATCGAGTTCGGCGACGGGTTCGAAAAATTCAGCGCCGCTATCACGATAGATTCTTAGGTTCGACAGGTCGGTTGTTGCGTGCAACGCCAGGTTTCCGCCGAACTCTGGTGCGTACCAGCCATAGGGATCAAACTTAACTCCATCATCGTCAGTAATGACACGTTGATCACCCGTTTCGGCGTCTACAAGTAAGACCTGCCCCGCATCGGGGCCACTCGCCAGCGTCGTAAGAAACTTGCTCGTACCTCGAATCCAGCGGAAGCCCGCGTAGCCCGGTCTTACGGGGGTCACTCGAATATCCGCGTTGGGTGCCGTCGTATCTGCATAGCTTATCCAGCCACCGCCAAATGGACTGTCGGTTTCTCTGGTGGCGTATGCAAGATGTGTAGTCAGCGCGGTTGGATTCTGGCTCGGCAACTGATTGATGCGATCGAACTCGCCGCTACTGAGCTGGCGTACTTCGTAAGCCCCGCCGAAGCGACGCGCCTCGAAGAACTGAAGCGTGCCGTTGTCAGACGTTGCATTGAAGTAAATGGCAGAGCCGTTGGTATTGACGCCATACTCCGGGCCGTTCCGGGCATCGGTGAGGCTTGCGACCCGGGCAATCGACTCGAGTTCGGAGATTTGACTACCCAGCTCACCAGACTCCGGAGAGTACGAGATCTCATACAGATGGCCCGCAGACTGCAGAACGATTTCCGCGGATTGCGGATGTAGTTCAGGATCTAACGCGCTGCGACCATCGATATTCAGTTTTCGCACTACCGGTCCGGTGTCAATCACGTTAATCGCTACATCACGAGGCACTCCCGATTGGTCATCATTCAGGCCAGTCAGGCGAAAAACCAGCCTGGTATCCTCGGCCACATAGGGAGCGGCGAATACCGCCCCAAAAGGAGATCTCATGTCCAGATCTACGTAAGGCCCTTCCAGCTGCACCCAGATCGGCGGCGGATCGTTTTCATTGGATGGTGGCGCCGGGTTGTGGAGCTCAACGATGGTTCCCTCCGTGACCTCTTGCCCAGGTATCTGGCCAAGAAAAAGACAGCAGCTCAAGAACTTGATGAACGATAGAATTCCCATTTGCGATTGCCCATCTGGTCTGATGCCTGATACGCATTGCCGGGCACAATCCGTCGCAGGGCGGAGAGGGAAATCACGACCCGACGGCGAAAGGGCAGCTGAGGTGCTGGAGAGTTCATGAAGAAGAAACGTTACGAGGCAGAGCTGCGCAAGCTACAGGAACGGCTCTGTACGCTGCAGGAGTGGGTCAAGGAGAGCGGCGAGCGAATCATAGTCGTGTTCGAAGGCCGCGATGCGGCTGGTAAAGGTGGCTGCATTCGAGCGCTCACAGAGCGCGTCAGCTCTCGGGTGTTTCGGGTCGTTGCGCTGCCGAAGCCTTCTGACCGGGAGCGGACCCAGATATACATGCAGCGCTACATCAATCACTTTCCCGCGGCGGGTGAGATCGTGATTTTTGATCGCAGCTGGTATAACCGGGCAGGTGTCGAGCGGGTGATGGGCTTTTGTACCGACGCGCAGTATCGGCGATTTCTCAGGGAGTGCCCGGGCTTCGAATACACCATGATCGTCGACAACGGGATTCACTTCTTCAAGTACTGGCTGGAGGTCGGTGAGGAAGAACAGGAACGACGTTTTCAGGACCGCATCGAGGATCCGCTCAAACAGTGGAAGCTATCACCCATTGATCTGCCCTCCCGGGAGCGTTGGTTTGAATACTCGAGGGCGCGGGATGAGATGCTTGACGCAACAGATAGGGACGACACACCTTGGCATGTCGTTCGTTCCGACGACAAGCGTCGCGCGCGTCTGAACCTGATCAGTCACTTTCTCGACAACGTACCCTTTGAGCAGGTGGCCCGCGACCCGGTGGTTCTCCCGGAACGGGATATGAGCATCGCCTATGATGATCAGCTTCCTATGGAGAAGCGGCGCTGGGTGCCGACTGTGTTCGACTAGCTAACCTGTCTATCAATAAATCCGAGCCAACTCCGCCATGAGGTCCCGTCAAATGAACTGCACATCACTCCGATCTTGTTTCGAGCGGTCGCTCTTATTTGCCCTTTCTCTCGGCACTCTACTTTCCGGGCCGGCCGCTGCCGATGCGTTCTACGTGGGAGCGGGCGCCGATGTGGCCGATATCAATGCTGCGAACCTTGATGAGCGCGACTTCACCCCGGCGGGGTTTATTGGGTATCAGTTCCTCGATACACCGCTGCTGATGGTGTCCGTTGAAGGTGGGTACTACGATCTTGGCGAAGCCAGCTCGCGCGAAGGTGAGTTACCGGTTTCTTTCGATGCGTCTGCGCTCACGCTCGCCGGCGTAGCCTATGTGCCGATTGGCCCGTTTTTTGAGGTTTATGGTAAAGCCGGGCTCGCGCGTTTCTCTTTGGACTCGCAGTTGGGGCCGGCTTCTTTCAGCGACGATAGCACCGATCCTTTTGTGGGCGTCGGCGCAGCCTTTGATTTTTTCGATACGGTAGATATCTACGCTGAGTATCTGTACTTCGAAAACGACATCGATTCACAAATGCTGGGTGTGGGCATCCGCCTGGATTTCTTCTGATCTCAACGTTCTGCCTATTCTCGTCAGGCACGCAGATTTGCGTGGCTACGTGCTGCACGCAATGGTCGGGCGGAATGTGTATGCTCAGTTCTATGCAGTTGGGCGCTGACGCGGGGGTCGCGTGCTTTCCTTAGAAGGTGTCAGCAAGCGGTACGGAGAACACTGGGCACTCAAACCATCGGATTTGGTGTTTGACGTCGGCACAACCACGGCTCTGGTCGGTGAAAGCGGTTGTGGGAAGTCATCCCTCCTCAAACTCTGCAACGGGCTAATCAAACCCACCAGCGGCACCGTCAGTGCTTTTGGGAGTCCGCTCGATTACAACGATCTGCCGAGTCTTCGACGAAAGATCGGCTACGCGGTCCAGGGGAACGGCTTGTTTCCGCATTTGAGCGCTCGAGACAACATCTGTTTAGGCGCATCGCTAGCTGGCTGGTCGCGCGACGAAATAGCGACGCGCCTCGATGAATTGCTTCAGCTCGTGCGCCTGGATTCCAAGTTGCTCGACCGTTTTCCCCATGAACTCAGCGGGGGCCAGCAACAGCGGGTTGGCCTGGGGCGGGCGATGATGCTCCGGCCAGAGGTACTTCTGCTGGATGAGCCCTTTGCCGCAATCGATCCGATCACTCGTTTTGAGATACATGAACAACTACTTCACGCGCTTGAGCAGGAGCCAGCTACAGTTGTGCTGGTAACTCACGACATGCGCGAAGCATTGAAGCTGGCAACCACCGTGGTTCTGATCCATGCGGGGCTCGTTCGGACACCGATCGCCGTAAATGATTTGCGGAGCCAGTTTCCCAATGACGAGCCTGAGCAGATCATGCGCCATCTACTGGCTACGGCGATCGATGCACGCTGAAAGCAGGCGAACAGTTCGCCTCCTTATGGTGCTGATCCTGGTGTCGTGCACTTTCATTATCGGTTCGAACGCAGCCTACGCAGAAAAAGTATTGGTGGGATCAAAGACATTTGCCGAGAGTCACGTTCTCGCAGAGATCGCCGCACAACGTCTCGAGGCGGCCGGCTTCGAGGTCGAGCTAAGGCACGGTCTGGGAGGTACCCTGATCTGCTACCAGGCGCTGAAAACCGGCGAGTTGCACTTGTATCCGGAGTACACGGGCACTCTTTCCCAAGCGGTCCTCAAAGATCCAGGACTCAGTCTCAGTGAGCTCAAACAGCAGCTCGGCAAGGAGGGTCTGGCACTCGGGAGCTTTCTAGGATTCAACAACAGTTACGCCTTGGCGCTGCCCACGGAGACGGCTCGATCGCTGGATATCGAACGGATCAGCGACCTGCGGCAGCACCCGAATCTGAGATTCGGCTTTACCCATGAGTTCCTCAACCGCGGCGATGGCTGGCCTGCCATCCAGAACGTCTATCAGCTCACGCAAACACCCACTGGAATCGGACACGCACTCGCCTATCGGGCGCTTGCTACCGGCGCGCTTGATGTCACCGACGCTTACACGACGGACGGCGAACTGGAACTGTATGAACTCACGCTCCTCGACGACGATCTAACGTTTTTCCCGCGGTATGATGCGGCGTTCCTGACCGGTGCGGAGTTGCCACCTGGTGCCTGGGCTGCGCTTGAGTCGCTGCAAGGACGCATCGATGAATCCCGAATGCAGTCCCTCAATCGCAAGGTGGCTAAAGAAAAGATGTCCCCCGCGGTCGTTGCACGAGACTTTCTGCGCGCCGAGGGGCTTTTGGACGACGAGAGCCTCAGCTCACTTGCTGAAAGCGGGCCCAGATTGAATTCGCCCAAGGCAGGAGGGATCAGTTCAAGTTACCGGCGCGGCATTCCATCGACCCTCAGCACAATCACACGCCATACGGCGACGCACCTCAAACTCACCCTGCTGGCACTGCTTCTCGGGTGCGCGGTTGCCTTGCCGCTGGCGATAGCAGTGTCGCGCAGCCCTGGCTGGGCCCGAGCCGTCGAGTATGTTACCGGGATCATTCAGACTATTCCTGCTCTGGCCCTGTTAGCTCTGTTGATTCCTCTCTTTGGTCTGGGGCAACGTACGGCCATCGTCGCTTTATTTCTTTACTCTCTCCTTCCCATTGTGCGAAACACCCTCGCGGGCCTTGCGTCATTGGATCCCCTGTTAAAAGACGTTGCCGCCAGCCTTGGCATGACACCTCGGCAACAACTGTTGAAAATCGAGCTGCCTCTGGCCATGCCGACGATATTCGCCGGCATAAAGACTGCGGCGGTGATCAGCATCGGCACGGCAACTCTGGCCGCGTTCGTCGGTGCTGGAGGCTTGGGGGAGCCCATCATGACCGGCCTGTCGTTGAATGATCACCGGCTCATACTGCAGGGCGCGATCCCCGCAGCGTGCCTGGCGCTGATCACAGAATTCTTGTTTGGCCTGCTGACCCTGCGCATCGTGCCAGCTCACCTTCGCTGACAATCGGCCCAACGTGTCGCCCGGCCTTCGTAGAGAGATTATCTGTTGTAGAAATCCGGCAATATCAGGTCTTTCGTGGGTGCTGGCGTGCGAAGACGCCGCGATCATACCCGGTGCAGCTCTCTTGGCTGAATAGCCAATTCCCACGAGGCATAGTTGTAAGCGACTCAAAGTTCGAAGCAACTGAGCACTGAGCCTTTAAGGCGTACCGCCGTGATATCCTGAGGTCATGACAGTGCGTTTTCAATCAATGCAAATCCCTATCAATCCCGTCGTCGTCATACCTGCGTTCAATGAAGAGGGAGCGGTAGGGCGGGTAATCGAGAAAGTTCAGGAACAGTGTCCTTACCCCATCATCGTTGTTGATGATGCTAGTAGTGACCGCACTCGGAATGAAGCGGAATGCGCTGGAGCAACGGTCCTTCCTCTCGTTGCGAACCTTGGTGCCTGGGGTGCAACGCAAACGGGCATACGCTATGCGCTTCGTCATGGCCATGATTTGGCTATCACGCTTGACGCCGACGGACAGCACGATCCAGCGGATATTCAGACCGTTGTCGCACCGGTGCTCAATGGGTCAGCGCATGTATCCATCGGGGCGTATCCTCAGCGGGGCTCTCGGTCGAGACAGGTAGCGTGGGTTTTACTAAGGTCCGTATCGGGTATACGCTTGGAAGATCTTACTTCCGGCTTTCGAGCGTACAGCGCTGAAGCCCTGCGAGAGCTGGCGAGTTGGCGAGCTACCTATCTGGAGTTCCAGGACGTGGGCGTTCTCGCTCTTCTGACCGGTAGAGGGCTCCAAGTGATGGACGTTCCTGTCACGATGGACATTCGCCGTAACGGGCACTCGAGAGTCTTTCAAACGTGGCTGTCCGTAGCCTACTACATGTGCCATACCGTGCTCCTTGGACTTACGAAGCGACGCATTCGTCGATACCGCAATGACAAAAGTACGGCGGTATAGGCGGTGGTTTCAATACTAACGGGCACCATTGGTATTGGCGTTGCTGGACTGATAGTGTGGCTTGTTCGTAAAGACCGCTTGCATGTAAACCATGGATTTGGGTGGATCGTAGCAGCGTTCGGCTTCGCACTCCTAGGGTTCGCACCTGGAGCGATAGATTTGATAGCAGCGCGTTTTGGCGTCGCATACCCGCCGGTTCTTGGGTTAACAGTTGCTATCGTGATTCTCGTGATTAAGACGCTCTTGATGGACATCGAGCGATCGAGGCTTGACGTGCGCAATCAGCGCCTGACCCAGCGTGTCGCCATGCTAGAGGCGGATTTGAAACGATTGGAGTTTTTCCACAGCTCTAAATCTGACCCATCCGATACGCGTACTAAGGCTGGCTGCGAACCATAACGTTTGCTGCGCACTACGGTTAGTTAGACGAATGCGCTTTGGCTTATGCGTATGGTGAGCACTGTTTTGGTAGCCGTGTTTCGCGATTGTCGAGTTCACGTCCCTTCGGGATCCGGTAGCTTCTCTCCTAGTGAACCTATGGGTCCTTCAAGATCGAACTGCTCAGTGTTTATCGGGTCTCCAAGCGAAAAACCGATATTTTCTGGGCCACTTTTTGATTCTGGGTCGACTAGCCAATCGCCGACTTCATCCGGATCACCGAGCGGTATGCCGATGCTTCGCTCACCGCCTGGGTCTGCCGCCAGATTTGTCATCGGATCGTCAGGATCACCGAGCAATGGCCCGACGTTCGCACTTTCGCCAGCAGTAGCGGCGAACAACGCGTCCGTGCCAGCGTCGTCCGGATCGCGCAAAAGTGGTCCGTGATTGATGCGGTTTGTAGTAATTGGCTCTACCTCAAAATCGTCGACGTCGATCATCTGGCGCGATGACGACGGCAAGCTGCCATCTAATTCTCGATTGTCACACTTATGCAGACCATCCAGAGGCACTGCCGCCGCTCTTGAATGCGACGCATCTCGCACATCCGTCGCCTCTGCGCACCGATTAGTTGTTCTTGTTGCGGTAGCTACTAAGCCAGGTTCGTCTCGTGTCTCTACCTGTGCCTGGCGACCATCGACGGTGGTCCACAGGACACCGACTACCAGCACCGTCACAAAAGCTTGGAGCAATAGCGAACGCTGCGTCATATGGTTAGCGACCATCCAGGATACTGTTGATGGTATCGCTACCTACGTATGGGCGACTACCGACCGCAGCGGCATTGCTACTCTACGACGAATACGGCTTCCGCGAAGCAGTGTCCGTTGTGCAACTTCTGATCGTTCAGGTTCACCGCGACGTTCCGGCCAGTTACGAATGCTAGCTGAGCAAGATTGTACTTCGCGGAGGCTTCTGATTTTGAGTTGAACTCGCCGACACATGAAAAACTCACCCAATTACCACAGGCGGAAAGGGTATCAGTGGGCGTATTGGAAAGTGTTACAGCACAACCACCATAAAACACTTCCCCTCCGACTAAACGGGTATCGTAGTGGACTCGAGTTACCGCGCCCGAAACCCAAGCCGTCGTGGCGGAGGCCATGTTCGAAGCTAAGTTCGCTGTGATCACCAGCATGAAGACTGTTACTAGTCTGGGCATTAACTTTTCCTCTCGGGATTTTAAATTTTAATTATCGCAACACGCGTACGATGGTCAACAAGTCGCCGCTCGTCCTGTGACCTGCATTCTAAATGCCAATCGCCCAAGTCGCCCTGTCTACTTTGTGCCCAACACCGTGACGTTCGCAATATGCGTTTACTGCTTTTTGTATTGGGTAGCCTTGGTCGGCACCCCAAGTCCAATCGTCTCCAGTCAATATAGCGGCAGGAAAGTGCTCAGCACATAGCTCCAGAAGCGCCTCAGACTTGTCTGCATCAAGAAAAATAACGTCCGGCTTGATCGAACTGGCGAGTTCCTCACACAATTGCCGAAAATCACCAACCACGGGAAAAAAACGGCCTCTGTATTCGATCAGGTTCCGTAAAGCGCAGTTGAGCGATCCAAATTCCTGCAAACTATCGATGAGCCCCTGCACGTCCTCCACATCAGAGAGGACCTTTGCCATCCAGGGCTTATTTTGAGTTCGATACCGTTCGATGATCCGGTCCCATGAATCTTCGAATAGGTCGACGCCCACAACGGTGCATCTTGGATGCGCGTCTAGCCAACGGATTGTGGAGCCACCCAGAAAAACCCCAATCTCGAGCACCGTAGGCTTGCTAAATCCCTTGATGATCTGCTCAACAAGCTCTTTGCCGCCACCGTCTAGAGCAACTGGGTGAGAGTACACACGCTCAAGCAGGCCCTTCTTTGGCCACCAGTAATCAGAATAAACTGTAGGTTTTCCCATACCTGTCCCCAACAGTTAGCTGTCGTTTTTGAGCGGGCGAGAAGCTAGCGTAAGAGCCATATCTGAATCTACCGTACTCGTGTTCACAGCAAGTAAAGCTCCATCGTTGGTATCAATCTTCTTTCCGCAATAGTCGACTTGGGAGTTCCTCGGCCAGTCGATCAGTATGTCGAACCCAGCAGTCTGAAGGGCACCCCGCACGCTCTCATGTAGGTCTGTTGAAACATGCGTACCTACGAGCACGACGTCGCAAAGCTCAAGAGGGCAGGAGTCGCCACCTTTTACCAGGAAGTCTTCCTCACCTCCTTGTATATCAACATGCAACAGGCTGATTCGTGCTGTGCCCAGTTCTTGGTGGATGGATCTGAGTGAATAGCTTGGGACTTTTAGGAGGTTCTGATCCGCATCGTGGACAATTGATGCGCCGTAATTCGCCGTGGGGTCGTCGATTACAGGAAAGTACACGTCGCCATCCGCGCCTGCTGCGCCGTACTTACATATAGTTTTGCCGATCGAATCGAGGTTGTTGTCAATGACGTTCTGGAGAAGCCACTCATAGTGATGTTTCTCTGCTTCAAGTGCGTAGCCAGTAATCGAACCTGCCGCCCCGGCGGCACGTCTCGCCTTCATGGCAACCGACATCCAGTGACCGTATCCCGCTCCTGCCTCCACAATCGCGAAGTCGCCGGACACCAGCTCGGCTGCCAGCAGGCATGCTACCCAATCGACCATCCATTCGTTGAAAGCCGGTAGATTCGGCCGTGTCGTGCGCACCGCGGCTTCGCCGACCCAGCCCTTCTTAAACGAGGCTCTGACCCGACCGCCCAGCATGTCGTAAACGAAACCCGGTTCCGTCGTTACTACGGCCCTGTCAAACTCATCGAAGATCCGCGGATATGTGCTCTGCATTTTACTCTATCCTTCGCTTGTGTCGGCTATGACGAGTTGATTGCAGATCTCAGGGTACAGTGCCCGAAGGCGACGAGACATCAGTCTTGCCTGCTTTTCTGGAAACTCGCGGAGTAGCTCGACGAGACCTTGATCAACCTCGTCGTCCCATACAACACAATTTTTCAGTACTTCTTTGAAAACCTGATTTCGTTCAAAAACTAACAGGTCCCGCCGAAAAACAACTGGAATGCAGCCCAAAGCAATACACTCCCACAGCCGGAGCGTATTTGGACCGGCACCCACAGGACACAATCCAAATTTGCTCCCGCTGAGCACCTGGTTATAGCGGCGTGCTGTATCAAAATCCCCGAGGTTCGACTGCAGACTTGTCTCACCCTGAATCTGACGAGAATAAACGACTTCATTGAAATGCCATTGAGTCGTAACTTCCACCAAGGCGTTCTCCGGCCACTCTAGATTGGCAATTTTCAGTCGGGTATCGTCCAGGTAGTGATCCATATGAGCACCAATAAATGAGCACAGGTAACCACGCTCTTCGATGTTCGAATACGAGATGCCACCGCTGCGCTCGGGCGTTTCTATGTTGACTGCGACCAAAGGCCACCCGTGGAGACGCAGGCCCCCTTCATCTTCCTGATCTGCGGAGGTCGCATGGCTAGCGTGCAAGTCGGTAACGCCAAGCCATTGGAAAACCTTCAGGAGTTTTGCCCAATGGATATGTTGGCACACCGTGTGTACATGCAGTTCGATTTGTGCGGCATCGCATGCGCGGCGAATATCTGAAAGTCGTTCAAAGATCGTTGCCAGATAGGGTTCCAGCTCATCCCCGAGAATCCCTTTGTCGATGAAGGTGGCCCAGGGAACACCAACGTATGCTACAAACTCACGAGTTTGTAGCTTAAGTCCAAGGTTGTGTTGGTTCGCCTGATGAATCAACCAGGAGCGCTCCTCGGTATTGCAGGGGAACTGCCAAGGTATTATCTGCTCTGCTTCGGACCTAATACTGGTCACTATGGGTGAGGAGAGAGCGCCTGACAGGTCACAAAGAATGGCGAGAGCAAAGTCGGATGTTTCAGCAGTGTAGGTGGGTTCTTCAGTGGTAAATGTAATGAGATTACTCGAGGGGGGTAGGCAGCGAGCCCGGACGGCGTATAGCTCGCCATGTTCGTATAGCGAAAGCTGACCAAAACCTGCGACTTTTTTGCCGCTTTTCCAAAATTGAAGAAGCTCTACTCCGCCGGCTTTTTCAGCTATCGGAATCGCGCGGGGATGGGTGCTGGAGACACTGCCTTCCGGGGAGTCAGTGTCCTGATTCCAACGGCTTAGCGAGAAGTTAACCGTGCAAGCACCAACTTTAACCCGGTGTGGCACCCAGGTATCTAACTCCAGTGCCGAGTTCTCTCCAAGTGCCGAGGGATGAACGTAGCAAACGGTACCCAGAATACGATCATCCCGGGTCTTGTTGTAGGTTCTTACCTGTGACTCGTGTAAGTGGTGCGAGTGCACGTCCCAGCATGGATTGGTAAGGGATAGGCCTGATTTGAGCAGTTGATAGGCTATCTTGTTATCGCATCTTGGCACTCCCAGAGGAATGTCAAACTCTGCGAGTCTCTTCACCAGCTGCGCAACGGAGGACGCAGACACAGCCCAACTATCTTGCGACCAATGCGGCTTCGGGTGCAGCGTCGATTCACCTGACTCTACCTCATAGCGACTGAGGCAAGCCGCCATGTCACCCTTGCAAGCTAAATTCAACCGGCCCACAGAGTCATCAAAATAAATGTCAGAGTTAGCAAGCAGGAAAACCGCATCGTCACTGCCATCGCAGTTGGAAAAGCAATACTGGATCCAGTCGGCGTAGGTGACGCGACCGTCAAAGTCTACGATGCTGACTTTTTCGTGCTGTAAAAGTGGATATTCGCCTCCCTCGCAGAACAGAGCAATCCTATCGATAAGAGGATTGTTTACGTTTTCGTGCCAGCACCTTACGATCTCCCGGTGCCTGTCGGGTTCAGCTATCGGATAAAAGCACGTTGTCAGAGTTATCAAGTTATGTTCTCCAGGGCTATTGGTGCCGAAGAATACTCGGCGTGCAATACAAGCGCGGTATCCAATAATCCAGCCTTCACTGGTGCTTTCCCATAATCCAATCGTTTGCAGTTTCCCTCGCCCGGGCATTCATTCGCGAACAGAGTGCAGACAGGGTCTGTGGGGTACTCGAGCACGCCCTAGCTCGCCCCTCTAAGCTGGCCGAGTTGCTGAACAACGCTGACCACTCGCTCTGGATGAAGAAGCGGAATACTAGGTAGTAGGCTAACGCTTGGGCAGAGTCTTGCGGCCCTCTTTCTCGCCATATTGTATGAAGTGGACCAGAGGATTCATCCCGGCTTCCATAACGTCGGGGTAGCTAAGAAGATAAAACAGAGTGTCGAACTTGGTGCTGGGATTTCTTCCTTCAATTGCGCCGAACTTTAAGTAGTGCTCTTCCGAACTTACGCCTGAATTTCTGACATCGGGGTACTTCAATAAGTACCAATCTGAGTCGAAGTGCTTCGACGACTCAAGCAACACGACCTGCTCATTGATCCGGCGCTGTTGATCTCTATCGCTACGTTTCGCTAGTAACCGCGAAGGGTTCTCGGGGAAAGACAGTAAGACCCGTCTCGCCCAACACATTAGCGGCTGTAACTCCGAAGAAGACGGCACCGTGGCGCCATTTTTCTGATTACTCGGAAGTCTCTTGTGGAGCGCTGGTGCGACGCGAGATCGCTGCTGCTCAATGTGCGCGAGTTCGAACTCTGCCTGCAACTGGTTGAGTTGAATCTGTAGAAGCTCATTATGTGCCAGCACGTTACTTAGCTCGCCCTCATCAATCGGGCCTTGAGGCTGTGCTTCGCGATTGGTGTCCTGCACCACTCGGCTGGCCATTCTGGAATGGGAGTCGATTGCACGCCGCCACACAGGTACTCCAGTATGTGCCTCTCGAACACCATGCATTTCCTGTAGCTCTTCTGCGAGTGCTTTTACGTCATCAAACTCATTTATCAGAACCTGAGCTGCTAACTCATAGACCGGTTCGATACGTAGCGAATCCGTTGCGGATACCAATCGTGACACCGTATTCCCGTTCATTATTAGCTCCATGTCCTTATCGGCGCCGCTATCGAGAACGTAGAGTGCGTTTGCGACCTCCGACCGAGTCGGATGTCGACGAAGAAAGCTGAGGATACTCTCGGTCTCTGCAAGCCAGTTCAACCGCCATTCGTCCACCGCGTGCCCGTGGGCAAGGTCCAGCGCGAGTGAGACTTCCGGCGCTAGGTAAACGACCAGGAAGTACGAATCCGGCTCTGATCTCGCACGGTCAAACAAGGTGGTGTCGGGAGGCGGAGCCATGACCAGAGAGGAAACCCCCCTGGGCATTGAATCATTCGTCTGAACTACGGCGGCAGCGGAGTTTGCAATTGACAGTACGGTTGTCACGGTAAGCTCAATTGAGTTTCGTTAGTGCGGTAGACCGGCATCACGGCGCCCTCGCTCGCTCTCACACTCGAGGGCGGCTGAACTTGAGCCTGCGAGGTTTCGCTATGTGCTTTATCCGGCGTTATGGAGATTTCAGCTTCGCACGCTGTAAAGTTCCGCGACGATACACCTAATCAGGTGGTGAGAGCTAGGGAGCCTCTGAACAAGGCCACGCAGAGACCCCCTGGAAGGCGGTCAGAGACATCGCCGATCTTTGGGCGCGCAGATCACAGCGGTTGCGCCTCTTTGAATACGTTACCGTATCCATGACGACAGCTTTGGGTCACGAATCATGCTTATGCCATGTTCGTCATCTGAAACCCTTCGCTTGATTGAGTGAGCGTGAATTGCTGTCGTTCTACCCGCCCATCCCCAACGACAAACAGGTCATGTTTGAGGCCCAGCAGGCTCTCGCGCAGTTCGCGCCGAATAACGACGGGTCGGCATCGTTCCATCTCATCGCTGTACACGTCTCGAAGCCTTGCAGAGAGCTGGCCCTCACACTGATGCCAAGTCGCCAGCGGATGACGGGCATAGGCCAGGCCTCGGGCGTGATGAGCTAGATCGACCCAGAGAAAGTAATCACCGGCGGCCCGGTGCGCAATGAATTTTTCGCGACGCACGCGGCAATAGAGCCTGTAGCGCAGAAAGGTGCCTTCCTGTTGTAAGAATGGCAAAGTGTCATCGTCTGCCAGGCCTGCCCGAATCAGTGCCAAAGGCGTTGGTATGTCCTTACGAAGCCGAACGCTATCGAACAGCTTGGCATCTATAGCGCCCGTCACCCAATCAATTTGGCTTCGATAGCTTGAGTTTGAGATGGTCTCCAAAACCTTAAGAGCGCTCGGATCGAGCGTATCGCCAGCGTTTATCCAAGTGAGCCATTGCTCACGGGGAACATCGAAATATCTGATTGCTCGATCGATGGCGTCATACATACCGGTATCAGCTTCAGTACACAGCGAGGAACTGATGGGCAATGAGTGCAGGAACTCTCTGCAAATGCTCACGGTCGCGTCGCTGGAGCCCCCATCCTGTATATGAAGGTGAATGTTTTCGCGGGAACCTAACGCAGCGACAGACTCAAGTGTTCTTGTGATCTCCGACTCTCCGTTCAAAACGGGGATGACAACCAGGACGCGGTTTTGCAATACGCAGCTATGAGGCGAGAGTCCGGTGTCCATTTAAGTTCTTCTGCCAACGTGAAAGGGTATAGTCATCCGTCTCTGGCTATCGCTTTTGAATCAGGCGATCCCAGCGCTGCGCCCTTCGGCCAGACCGTAGCGCAAAAAGTGCGTTAGGGGATTTAACCCACTCAGAACTACGTCTGGATATCGCACCAGATAGCCTAACGTGCTGAAGTTCCTTGAGGGGTCCTTGCCTTCGACCGCCCCGTACCTGAGATAGTGCTCCGCGGGCGTGATCCTCAGCTCGCCCACCTGCGGATAGGAATCGACATACCAACCCGAGTCAAACCATGAACTTCTGTTGAACTCACCTACTGTTCTGGCGATTTCCTTTGCTGAGATTGTCTCGCTGCGAAGAAACTGAGAGATACCGTCTGAGCGGGACGGTATGTACGCGCTTTCTCGCCAGGCCAGAAAGCGCTGTAGCAGATCGACTGATTCATCGTTGCTAAAGAGAAAGTGTCTTTGGGAAATCTCCTCGCGGAGTAGGGATACTTTTCGATAGGCGTGCTCGAGTTCGTTCTGCAGCTGGGATATTCGAGCGGAGCAGATATCGAGTTCTAGCTCCAACTGATCGGAAGGTGTCTTGTCATCCATTAACACTTAGCTCGCGACTGAAAACATGCAGGCCCTGCTGGGGTGTACCACGCCTAACCCGCAGGCGCCACAGCTGCCTCTGAGGTTGTATTGCATTGACACAATAACGGGCGCTCAAAGAGATAGAACACGCGGAGTCGTTCTTGGCTTTAGTTCGCTGGATTTCTTCGACTCCTTGCTCAAGCATCGTGACATCGAGGTTAAGCGGAACCTCTGCCTTGAATACTCTCCGAACTCTTTGGTACTGCTTGTGGATACAGCAAGGTAACAAGTTGACCCTGTCCGAACAGCAGCGGGTAGCAAACGATCGAAGTCAGAAGGTCGCTGTTTCGGAGTTGTAGTAATAGGGTAACTTCTACATCTGAGTACCTGACCAATAAAATTGCGTCAATCAGAATAGCTGCTGGGCGAGGCGCCTGTTTATGAACAACCAAACCATATGTGACAGCATCACCTGTGCCTATGCTATGGCGGGCGACGGTGATTACGCTGAAACCGATGGTCTGCTTCCGCGCCTGGTTTCCGCTCCGCTGTTCGCATACCTGCGGACCTCCTCCATTGAGAAGGAAGAGTCGAATTCCGCGCCTCGATACGCAGCGACCATAAACTGTCACCGGATTGAGTGGCGAGAATTCCTTGCTCGTAAAGAAGAGCTGCAGGTGCTCGCCGATGCCTGGGAGGCAGCAACTCGCGCCCTGAGTGAAGGGAAACCTCCCTGGGCGAAAGACGACATACCCGATCAGAAGTCTAGAACCTTAGATCAGACGACCAGGGCTTTAAGTGTTCTGATGAATGAAGAGCTGAGCGGTTCGATGCTAGTGATAGATTCCGGGCCGTTGGTTTTCCGATGGGCGGCTTTGCCAATCGGTGCCGCACGTTTCGATATTGTCGTGGTAACGGCACTTTATCCCGACGGCGATTTGATGCCTGGAGCAGCGGACGATACCCCGATCATTGAAACTCACCAACCCCAGAGCTTGCTGGCCGTTACCGCCGATATGGAAGCGGCCAGAGTGGCCCGTCATTTGAGTGGTGTGCCCTCTGTGTCTCTGCCGTCGGTGTTAAACCTGGCGAAGACGCGAACTGAGAATGCGCCTCACTTAACGATAGTTATTCCCACACTGGGTGAGACAGGCCTTGCTGAGACTCTACAAAGCATCGCAAACCAACAGCGGCACAGCTCTGTTGAGGTTCTCATCCTACACTCCAGTCGGCATTGCGCAGACGCGCAATTAGAGCGATGGAAGCAGTACCAATCGCCCGGCCTCAGCATAGTTGAGATGGCGATAGCAGATCGGAGTCCCTACGAGGCGATGAATGCCGGGCTCACGCTGGCATCTTCGACCTGGATCTACTTTATGGGATGTGGGGATACGCTTACTGGCCCCGAGGTTCTTGCAACGCTCCAGGCCGCGTTCGAGGAGTGTGAGCCAGACTGTGGAATGATCTATGGCAGCGTCCGAATGAAGGGCGACGGGCCAGGTGCGCAAGATGGCGAAATCTACGCGGGCGAATTTACCTACGATCGATTGCGGGAGCAGAATATTTGTCACCAGGCGATAGTTTATCGACTCAGCACCCTGCGACGGCAGGGGGGATTTGACGGGCGCTATCCAGTTAACGCTGATTGGGCGGTTAATCTGAGAGGCTGGGAAGGGCTAAAACCCAGGTATATCGACCTCGTACTTGCCAACTTCGTTCGCGGTGGGCTCAGCAGTACGCAATGGGATACCGAGTTCTTTAATGATCTGGACAGGCTGTGGACGGAGAATCGTCCCCAGCCGATTGCGGAGTGAATACGCATCTGGCCGCGGAAGATATGGGTGCAAACACCCGGCATTGGGTCGTAGTAATTCTCAATTGGAACGGTGCTGAAAAAACACTGGCCTGCATACGTTCCGTCGATGCCGCAGCCGAGAAGTGTAGCGACATCGCCCTGTCGGGCATCGTCGTAGATAACGGTTCCACACCCAACTCACTCAGCGCTGTGCGTACCGATGTAAATGAGCGCAGAAACTGGCGCCTCCTGTCACTCGAGCAGAATTACGGCTTCTCCAGAGGCATGAACGTGGGGATTGAAGCTGCAGGTCAAATGGGTGCCTCCCACGTGTTGTTGCTCAATAACGACACCGAACTGGACGTTAATGCAATCGCGGCTCTTGCGGATGCCCAGGGCCGTCAGCGCGAGTCGATCCTGGGCCTAGCCGTGGAAACGAGTACTCTCCGTGGTCGCAGGGTTATCGCAGGATACCGCTATCTATCTTGGTTCGGTATGGCATACGCGGTTCCCCTTAAAGACGAACTCGCGGATAAACACGCGAAAGCGCCACCACGGATAGACTACGTTTGTGGATCGGCAATGCTGTGCGACGTAGCGTTTCTAAAAAAGGTCGGAGGTATCCCGGAAAATTCGTTTCTCTACTTTGAAGAACTCAGGCTTGCCCGTGCTTTATCGCCGACGGAAAAACCCATCTGTTGCCCCACTGCGAAGGTCAACCATTCCTCCGGAGCGAGTGCCGTAGACCTCTCGAGTCCCTCAAGGCACTACTACGCTGCATATGCCTGTTACCGCTATACGCTGGACTATGGCCCGATGAAGTTGCCGACTGTTGTATTTGCCCGGGTGCTACGACTGACGTACGCGTCTGTTGTGACCCGTAGCCTGACGCCCGTTACAGAAGGAATACAAGCGCTGTTTGATTGTTTCTCTGAGGGCGAGCGGAGAACAGGCTAGGGAGCCTCTGAGTGCGCCGAGCAAAGCTCAGGTGCAGGGGAAGTTGTACCGACAAGGATGTCATAACGATGGAAACTGTGCAGTGGTTTCCCGTGGGTGCAAGTCCCACCCGGGCAAGGCTGGTCCCCACCCGGAA
>JBCCQO010000002.1:0-34357 GCA_039024595.1 Pseudomonadota bacterium
TGTGCCACCACATCATCGTGACTGAGAAGGCAATGGCTAAAGCCGCTCGCAAGAGCGCGTTCCCGTTTTGCCTCACTGCTGACCGTACCTATAAGCTCGGCCCCGAGTGCCGCTGCCCATTGGCCAAACAGCAGCCCAACTCCTCCTGCGGCGGCATGGAATAGGGTTGTGTGTCCCGATCTAAGGGTAAACAGTCTTTCGACCAAGTATTCCACGGTGGCGCCCTTGAGAAGAACGGCTGCGGCCGTGTCGAAATCAACCGCGTCGGGAAGCGGAATCAAGCGTTCGGCCGGCAGATTAATCGCAGCACCGTAGGCACCAATACCAGCCGAGAAGTAGGCGACGCGTTCTCCAACTTTGAGCTCAACGCCAGCACCGACATCTTCGACGATCCCTGCAGCTTCTAGGCCAAGGCCAGTTGGTAGGGGGAGCGGATACAGGCCACTTCTATGATAGATGTCTATGTAATTGATGCCGATAGCGCGATTGGCTACCCGCACCATTCCAGGGCCCGGCGGTGCGAGCTCGCGTTCTATAAGCTGCATTACTTCCGGGCCGCCGGTACGACCGACTTCTACCTGTAGCGTCATGTGCTCTTCCTTTTTGTTTTCCTTCTGGGCACTGATTGTGAGTTATTGCCGCTGACAGGGGTGTCGGCGATTAGCTTCGCACCGCTGACTCCCTTGCTTTCTTGTTATTCTTGCGCCGAACTGTGACGCTCGAACCAGGCTAACACAGCGGCGACTTTCGCCATAAGTTGCGTCGGTCGTTTAGCAATGCTGTGCGAGGCCTCTGGGATGCGAACCATCGCCGTCTCAACACCGCGCAAACGCAAAGCTTGATAGTATTGCTCCGATTCGCTGATCGGTGTTCGCAAGTCCGCTTCGCCGGTCAGCAGCATAGTTGGAGTCGTTACCTCTCCCACCAAGGAAAGTGGTGAGCGCCGCCAATACGCTTCCGGATCTTCCCAGGGCATGGCGGAAAACCAGTAGCGGCTGAAGTACGGCGGATTATCGGCGGTCAGTACAAAGCTGGTCCAATTGATGACAGGTTTGGCAACCACAGCGGCGCGGAAGCGGTCTGTTTTACCCACTATCCATGCGGTAAGAACGCCGCCACCGCTACCTCCGGTCACAAATAGCCGATCGCTGTCGATATAAGACTCACCCGCGAGTTCGTCCACCACGCTCATGAGATCGTCGTAGTCTTCACTCGGGTAGTTATGATGGATTAGGTTGGCGAAGCGCTCCCCATAACTCGTGCTACCACGGGGGTTAGCGTAAACGACCACATAGCCCGCAGCGGCATAAAGCTGAACTTCTGCTGAAAAGCGGGCGCCGTAATTTGTATGGGGACCACCATGAATCTCCAAGAGTAGCGGATATTCCTTCGCCGCATCGAAATCTGGGGGATAAGCGATCCAGGCTTGGATGCGTTCGCCGTCTGCTTTGGACGTCACCCAGCGCTCCTCCACTGATGCGAAGGAACGGCTGCCCATCCAATTTGCATTCAATGAAGTCAGAGCCCGCAGTTCTTTGCCATTCTTTCCAAGGGCAAGCTCCGCCGGTGCGCTGATAGCACTTTTGGTAAACACGTAGCTACCGTCACCCACGGCGGCAAACGCGGCGCCCGAATAGGGTCTCCCCAAAGACAGACCTCCAAGCCCCCTTTGAAGCTCCTTCACACGCCCGCGCAGGTCAGTCGAGGCGAGTACCGTATCGCCCTCATCGTCGTAGAGAAAGTAAATCCGCTTGCCGTCTTTCGACCAGCGTACCCCGTAGATGGAACGGTCCAGGTCGTCGGCAAGTTCTCTGGGCTCCGAACCGTCGGCGCTGATCACAAACAGCCGCGATCGCTGATAGGACAGCTGTTGGTCGATATAACCGAGATAGGCGATTTGGTCAGTGGCAGCGGAGATCGCCGCGAAGTTCTCAGGTCCCGCGCGATCCGTAAGCTGCCGCAGCGTGCTATTTTCGAGATCCAATGCGTATACATCACTGTTCAGCACGTCCAGTTCGCGATCGCTGTTTCGATTTGCGGAAAAGAACACAGATCTTGAGTCGGAAGACCAGCCAATCGGCCCTTGATGGTCGAAGTCGCCATGGGTCAGCTGACGTGGCGCGCCCCCATCAGCACCAATTAGAAAGATCTGATAGAACGCGCGCGGACGTGGGCCCGCACCGTCGTTTCGGTAGACCATCCGGTCCACCACGATGGCGGGTGGCGCCCACTCCGCCCCCTTTGGAGGTTTTGGTAACTTACCCATAGTTGGCGGATCGACGGGTACACGCATTGCATATGCAATGTACTTCCCGTCCGGTGACCAACTGAGATTCTTTGGCTGCTGCGTACCTCGCGTAAGCTGGGCCACTCGACCGGAATCCAAATTCTGAACAAATAGCTGCGAAGCAGCCTCGTCTTTAGCGACATAGGCGATGCGGCTGCCATCGGGAGCGAGCGCGGGGGAGGACACGCTTTGCGGCCCGGTGGTTATCGGTTCCTGCCTACCAGACCCAAGTTCGATCGACCAAAGGTTGCTCCGGCGGCGATCCTGAATAGGGTCCATCGAATGGCGGAGGTAAAAAACATGCTTCCCGTCGGGCGATACGATCGGTGTAGACGCATAACTTAGAGAAAAGACATCCTCCAGCTTCATGCCGCTAGCAGCCTCGGCCGCTAACACTGGGCCCGCTAGCGCGCAAGACGATGCGGCTAAGGTGAGGCGCAGAAATACGGTTGAGGTAAATGAGGTGAACAAGTTGCGCGTGCCGTAGATCTTACGCCGCGCAGAAAACTGAAGTTTCTGGGTAAGAAACGACAGAGTGCTATGGCTGGACATGGGTGTGCCCCTTATTTCGATCATCTTTGGATAGTGAGTTAATCAGGGCGCTAAAGCAGCGGCCATGAGACAGGGGTCGAACCTTACGATGCTTAGCCTCATCTGGCCAGCTAACGTCGATAAGAAAGGCTTTTCGCCGCTGAAGGTGGCAGGACGTAATGCGAAGAACGCATTAGAAAGGCGGAGCTAGCCCGCCAGCGCATCTTCCATGGCATTCCAGCTCGCACAGGCTTTTTGCCCGGGACCGGAGGCGACGTAGACCTCTAGCTCAGCAAGTTGATCGCCCTGAGAGGCATCAAGCAAACGTTGCAGAAACAGAAAAGCAAATTCTTCTACCGTGGCGTTTCTGATGGGTAGCAGCAGAGTGTCAGAGCAGAGGAACTCCATACGCTCATCGTTGTAATCGACTAGGTAACGGTCCCCGTCGCGGGTAACGGTTTGGTAAGGGCTGTGTTCGGGCAGCAGAAGATACTCGTCCCATTCATCGCAGAGTCGCTTTATTCGATCTTTGTAAACATTGTAGTCAGCCGCGAACCCGTTGTTACCCATCGGCGCTACGATCTTTGCGGACACCGAGTAGTTGTGACCATGAAGCCGTTCCCTCTCCGTCGCCGAGAAAATCGTGTAGTGGGCGACGGAGAACTTATGGCTCTCCTTGTCGATATGTAGAGTTGCTAGTTGTTCCACGAGTATCCAGGCCGTTTACGTTCAAGCATATTGATTAAAAGGAGCACTACCGGACTTAATACGGTTGGCTTGAGCATCACGGTTCATCCACCTGCCGATTTAGCCTGAATTCTTGTCTGGCGTGGAGCTGCGCACGGCCGGAACAGCGACGGTGACTTGGAGCGTGCTTAGCGCTTCTTTCACGACGCCTGCTGTTCCAAAACAACTATCCCAGAGCAGCTGTCCCGAAGTGACTGTTCCAAAGTGACTATTCCAAAGAAACTATTCCAAAATAAGCTGTTCCAAATAAGCTATTCCCAAGAAACTGGGACCTATCTTGAACCCAAGGCTGCTACCATTGGGGCCTAGCAAGCCTTCCAGCCTAGTATCCGTTAGCCAGTCGCCAGCGCAAATCGAAGAAGCCGGATCGGCAAAAGTCGATCCAAACAGAGATGGCCGCGCCCTGCGGAATCGATCATTGACAGGCGAGCAATATCGAAGCGGACTCGAAGCCAGGACTGCGCTGCCGAAGCGTTCGGCCAAAATGGATGAGATTAAGGGGTGATTCATGACAATCGCAGTAATTACCGGAGCAAGTGTTGGAATCGGTGAAGCCACTGCACGCGCGTTCCAAGAGGGAGGTTATGAAGTGGTCAATCTCTCACGGCGCCAGTGCCGTGTATCCGGTGTGCACAATCTCTCCTGCGATTTGAGCGACCCGGACAGCATAAACGACGCGATCGACGCCGTGCTTGGCCGCCTAAGCGGACTTTCCGAAATCGCGCTCGTACATAACGCCAGTCAAATGCGTAAAGACTCGGCGGATGGCTGCGAGGATGCCAGTCTACGCGCGGTATTTGAAACTAACGTAGTGGCAATCAACCGATTAAACCGGGCGCTTCTGCCTGGTATGGGGCCTGGCAGCAGTGTGCTCTTCGTCGGATCTACCTTAGCGGAGAAAGCGGTTCCCGGCACCTTTAGCTACGTGGTATCGAAACACGCCCAGTTGGGAATGATGCGTGCCACCTGTCAAGACTTAATGGGTTCTGGTATCCATACGGCGATGATTTGCCCGGGCTTTACCGATACGGAAATGCTGCGCAATCACTTGGGCAACGACGAAACCGTACTTGCGCAAATCGGCTCTATGAACAGTTTTGGACGCCTGATAGAACCCGAGGAAATTGCGTCGCTCCTACTCTGGGCTCATAGAAACCCGGTTATTAATGGCTCTGTACTCCATGCCAACCTCGGTCAGCGCGAAAACTGAGTGAGCGAGAACAAACAAAGGAAGGGCTGAGCAAGCGTATGCCGAACAAACCCGCGCAGAAGACGCCCCAGCCAGAGGATGCCTCTGTCCAGACAACGCTGATCCAAGAGCGGCGGGAACGTGTGTTTATCGTGCTCGCAGGAACTTTCCTGTGCGCGATGACATTGCTTAATGTGATCGGGATAACCCGCTTTGTTCAACTAGGTCCGATGGCGCTCGCGGTAGGCGTGCTCCCTTATCCGCTTACTTTCCTCTGTACCGACCTCATCTGCGAACTATACGGGAAGGCCCGGGCAAACTTTCTCGTAAGCGTCGGCCTTGGATTGAACTTCCTAATTTTATTCGTCTTGTTTCTAGGCAACAGCATTCCCTCCGTGCCAGCGGAGTCGATGCCCCCGTGGCAAATTCTTCAGTTGGCAGCACCCTTGCCACTGCCTAATGGTGACGTCGTGGAAGGCAGTGTGGGCCTGTACCAAGTAATTTACGCCACCACCTCAGGGGCAGTTTTTGCTTCTATGCTGGCCTACATCGCGGCCCAATACTGCGACGTCCAGCTTTTCCACTTTTGGAAGCGCGTAACAAAGGGCAAACACCTTTGGATTCGGAATAACTTCAGCACGCTCCTGAGCCAACTCGTAGACTCGCTGATGGTCGTGACAGTGACCTTTGGCGCGGCCTTTATGCGCGGTGACATCGCTCTCGGCGCGCTGGCAGTGCTCGTTGGCAGTAACTATCTGTTCAAGGCCTGCGTAGCGCTTCTGGATACGGCTCCGCTTTATCTTGCTGTTCACTATCTGCGTCGCTACTTGCATTTACCTGCAGAGGAGTTTTCCGCAGAGGAAGTTGCAGTGGAGGAAAATCGGGCGGCGGGCTAAACGTATCTCTTTACTTCTATCTCGGGCCGCGCAGCGCGCTCCGACCCCCCTACCCCCCTCGCTAACCACCCTATCCGCTAACTAGCCCAGCCGAGCACATCTCGAACAAACGGCTTCGTGAGCGGTCGTTGCCTGGCCAAGGAAGCCAAATCGAGATGCTCAAGTACCGCTAGCAGCTCCCCTAGCGAGCGGCCCTCCCGATTAACGATGTAGGCTGCGACGCTTGACGGCATTAACAGGCCGAGTGCTTCCGCCCTAAGTCGTAAAATCGCGATTTTCTCTTCCTGTGAGCAGCCGGGAAGAGCCCAAACAATCCCTGCAGCAAGTCGCGAGCGAAGGTCGGCAAGGGCCACTGGGAGCGCATTCGGGGGGAGTCGTGACCCGATCGCCAAAACACAGTTAGAGGCGGCGATACGATTCATGAGGTGAAACAAACCCTCCTCCCACGCCGTGTCTCCCGCTACCTGTTCGAGTTCATCGATTGCGACAATCTGATTAGCTTCTAAATTTTGCAGCAACTCCTCTGCGGGAGCGCTGCGCACCAGAGATAGCGGAAGATAGACAGAATGCGGGCCCCGATGACACAAGGCCTGCAAAAGGTGGGACTTTCCAGACTCACGCGGCCCATGGAGAAATACCAGACGATCTACCGGATCTTGGTCGAGGTAGGCGAGGAGCCCCTTGAGTTCTTGCCGCGGATAAAAGTTGGCGAACGTTGCATCGTCAGCCAAGCGGACTGCTAGCGCCAGTTGAGAGCTAGCACCAGAAGCTGTAGTGGTTGTCGCATCTAGCCGACTCATCGGATCAGTCCTCCGACTACTCCGCGGGTTCATGAATGCGAGGTTCTTCGCCGCCGCCTTGCGTGACATCCTCATAGGAAGCGTCAGAGCTAGGCGCACCGTAGAGCTCACTCTGAACGTATCGATCCAGGGCGTGCCGAGCGAATACCATAATCACGGCAGCGACCGGCAAAGCCACAACCACCCCAACGAAGCCGGCCAGCTGTCCACCCGCCATCAAAGCGAAGATAACGGCCACCGGGTGCAAACCGATTCGATCGCCGACCAAAATTGGAGTCAGCAGCAAACTTTCAACGAGCTGACCAACTCCAAACACCAGACCCACATAAACCAAGGGCACAAAGTCCTGGTACTGCAACCAGGCGGCGACAAGAGAGGCACTGATACCGACAATGAAACCAAGATAGGGAACTATGCTCGCAAGTCCGGCAATTAATCCTAGGATGAGAGCAAGCTGGATTCCCGCAAGCCAGAGACCGGACGCATAGAGCACCCCGAGAGCGCACATCACGATAAACTGACCGCGTAAGAAAGCACCGACGACTTCATCGGCTTCCCGCGACAGCTGAGCGGTCGTTGGCTGCCAGTCTTTTGGGAGTAAGTGAAGCACCCGCTCAGCAATATCGTCCCAATCGCGCATCAGGTAAAAGGCCACAACAGGGACAAGGGCAACGTTTGCCAGGCTCAGAACAAAGCCCAAGCCCGAACCGGTGATGCGAGAAACCGTTTGCGCGGTTAATTTGCCAAGAGATTGCCAGTTTTCGACGATCTCCTCAGACCAATCGATTTGCGGTAAACGGACGCCGCTCACCAAAGTCTTTGCCTCTAGCCAAGGCAAGGCCGAGTCTCTTAGCCATGCATATATCAGCGGAATTCGGCCCACCAAGTTGTCTAACTGCTGGAGCAGCAAAGGTACAGCCACCAGGAGCCCGAGCAGTGAGAGCCCCGAATAGACAACAAATACTATGACTACGCCGGAAGTCCGGCTGGCACCGCGAGCCTCCAGCCGATCAACAATCGGATCACCGAGGTAGCCTATCAATGCGCCAAGAACGAAGGGCAATAGAATTGGCTGAAGGAGAAAAAACAAGGTGGCAGCGGCCAGTAGTACGGCGACAATGAGCGGCCAGCGATTTACCGGGATATCGGGCGTCGGCGGCAGAGGTTCGAACTGCTTACTCATGGAATCCACTCGTAGGCTGTCGCACCCAACCCGTCGCCGTTAGGTATGGGTACAAAGCGTTTATCAAGTTCTAGAATGCGTTCGAAGCGACTCGCATCCGCCTCGGCTTCGAGACGCAAAACCAATAAATCGCCTTGCAGATTTCGCGGGACTACGTAGCTGACCGCCTCCATAGACGAAAGTGCGTCGCGCACGGCGCGAAAATCTTGGAAGCTACGCACGCCGCGTACGCTAAGTTCGAAGCCGCTATCGCCATAGCCCGAGTCTTGAACAACCGCGTAGCGGTCCGCAAGCGAACCAGCGACCAGCGCGGCTCCCGCGTCGGCGAACTCAGCCAGGGAATTCGCTCGCAGGGAGACGGTCCGCCACTGCGTTTGATCAAGAAAACGCCAATCTCCCGACACGGTACCATTGGAGAGCTGCGCAACGCGCCCGGCTAGCAGTAGCACGTCGCCATAGCGACGTGAGGCTGCAAAGAGTGCTGAGGAATCTTGGCGCCAGGCTTCCCCCGGCGAGATCGCCCTGGCGTCTTCTAGATCGTACAAAGGTTGCTGCAGAGGCACGCCCCGGCGCTCGAAGCTGCGGCTAAGTTGCGCTACTGCCTCGGGGGCTCGCTCTGATGAAGCAAAGCTCCGCGTCTCCTCGTTGAGTACTAGCCAGGCAAGGACCGTCGGTCGATTGCTCGTCCACAGAGGCAATCCGGCCTCTGCCAGAAGCTCTTGGACCACCCGTTCATCGTAGTCCACGCGAAGCTGTAGCGCGCCGCCAGTGGCTTCATAGCTGTAACCCAACAGAAAACGGCTAGGTCGTTTGAGCGCTGCTTCTACAAGCTCATTAGCCACTGAATCGTCACGGCCTGTTGCCTTAATGACGACCTGAGCCAAGCCCTCTCGCTGGGCAGAGGCCAGAGTCCCACTTTGCCGATCTTCAACCTCTAGCTGGGCGCTGTACACGCTCGACCGAGAAAATACCTGAGCGCCTGCCGTGTCTGCCAAGAGGAATAGACAGGCGAGTACCAAGCTCAGCTTTTTCCACTGGCTCCACTGAGATGGCTGCATTGAATGAGAAGAGTTCACATTGCGAGTTTATCAGTACCTCGACCCACAAACTCGGTCACCAGCGCGGAAGCTGCGAAAAAATAACGCTAGAAGTCCTTACAGCGCCTGCGATGAAGGCGAGCCAATGCTTTACTCCCTCGTGGTGGACGCTACACTGCGCGCGGTTGACGCAGGGGATCCAGCGATGGACAGTGATAACAGCAAGGAATCTCTAACCTATCGTGACGCAGGCGTCGATATAGACGCGGGAAACCGACTGGTTGAGCGCATCAAAGGAGCCGTGGACAGCACCAAGAGACCTGAGGTGATGGGCTCCTTAGGTGGCTTCGGCGCCCTCTGCGCACTGCCAACAGGCTTTGAAAACCCTGTTCTCGTATCCGGCACCGACGGTGTAGGCACAAAGCTCCGCTTGGCCCTTGATACGGGTCGTTACGATACGATCGGTATTGACCTGGTCGCGATGTGCGTTAATGACATCGCGGTTACCGGTGCCGAGCCACTGTTCTTCCTGGATTATTATGCAACGGGCAAACTTGAGGTCGATGTAGCGACGAAAGTCATCACCGGTATTGCAAACGGTTGTCGGCAAGCGGGCTGTGCCTTAGTAGGCGGTGAGACCGCAGAGATGCCCAGCATGTATAGCGATCAGGACTTTGATCTTGCGGGTTTCTGTGTCGGCGTGGCGGAACGAGATCAGCTGATTGATGGAAGCAATGTCGGGGTTGGCGATGCGCTCATCGCTCTCGCCAGTAGCGGTCCACACTCCAATGGCTATTCTTTGATCCGAACCGTGATTGAGCGAACACAAGCGGAGTTAAGCGAGCCTTTCGACGATAGCGGATCAATCCTCGCGGATGCGCTGATGGCTCCGACGCGAATTTATTGCGAGGCGCTCAAGGCGTTGCGTTCAAGAATTGCGGTCAAGGCAGTCGCCCACATCACCGGTGGTGGCCTGAGTGAAAACATACCCCGTACCCTGCCTACCGGACTTGTCGCTGAGATAGATAGAAGTAGCTGGGATTGGCCCGCCATATTTAGCTGGCTACAGCGGGAGGGCAATATCGAGCACGGCGAGATGTACCGAACTTTTAACTGCGGAGTTGGGATGGTCATGACGATAGCCGCTGAAGATGTGGGCACCGCGCTTGGGACGCTTGCGGAGCTAAGCGTGGACGCATGGCAATTGGGACAGGTCGGGGTAGGTGACACCGGCGTGGTGTTTGTCTGAGCCGCCCTAGACCTGGCCTCGATTCTTAAGCCCCGAAGAGCCATATGGACAGGGCCAAAACACGTATCGCGGTCCTCGCTTCCGGCGATGGAACCAATCTAGAAGCAATCGCCGCGAGCTGTAAGCGGGGTGAACTCGCGGCTTCAATCGAGCTGGTGCTGTGCAATGTTCCGAAGGCAGGCGTGTTGACACGGGCGCGAAATTTGGGGCTCCCAACGAAGTGTGTCGATCACCGAGAGTTTTCATCGCGAGAGCTCTTTGACCAAGCGCTTATAAGCGCGCTACGGGCATCGCGCATTGAATTTGTCGTACTGGCAGGTTTCATGCGTTTACTGAGCTCAAGCTTTGTTAAAAGTTTTCACGGGCGATTGGTGAACATTCATCCATCTCTGTTGCCTAAGTACCCAGGGCTAAACACGCATCAACGGGCCCTGGAGGCCGGCGACCGACTCACTGGATCAACGGTCCATTTTGTTACCGAGGATCTCGATGCAGGGCCGGCGGTTCTACAAGTGCAGGTACCGATTGCGGACGGTGATACCGTGGATACACTCAAAGAAAGGGTTAAAACACAGGAACATCGGCTCTACCCCGCGGCGATTAGTCGGTGTCTAAGCGGCTTATCGAGTATCGAAACGCCCAATAGCGCGTTACTGAACGATCTTGAGCAATAATTCCGCGTTGGATGGCAAAACCCTTGAACGAAGGGGTTAGGAAAGAGGCCAGAGCGTAACAAGCGGTAAATCGTAAAGCGCAAAAGAGCGTTGTGGATAGCGAAAAGTACGTTAGGCAAGAAAGCGTTTGGGAAAACTTTGCAGCGCGAGCAAAACCAGAAGCGGATCTGAAGTAATACTAAAGGTGGTACGAAAAATAGAGGCTGGATACGAAATGAAGGCTAGCGATCCAACTGGCGATACAAAAGGAGACCATCCCGGAGGGAGGATGATTGTAGGGAGTGTTTATCCGTGCTTTTGTCGAAGTTCGGCGCACCTATCGATAGTGCTGGCCATAATCTCCGCGAGCATTTTATATGCGGCTGCGGCGCGCTCGAATCCTCAGATCGACAGCCCAAATGCAGTTGGCTCCGCGCATTCGCTGTCACCCTATAAAGCGACCTACAAGACCTCTACCGCAGGCTTGAGCATAAAGTTACACCGCAGTCTCACAATGGATCAAAGCGGTGATTGCAAGCTCACCAGCGAAGGCAAACTGCTGGTTGCAGCCATCAGCGAAGTCAGCGTGTTTGATATCCAAGATATGAAAGTAAGGCCAAAGTCGTACGTTTACCAGCTTAGTGGCCCGGTCAATCGTCGCCGCGAGGTCCACTTCGATTCAGACAGCGGAGCGATTCGCAGCCTTTACAAGAAGAATTGGTATGACTTACCCCCCGGTGAGCACACGCTCGACCGTATGAGCCAGCAAGAACAGTTAAGGCTAACCCTCATGAACATGGATGATCCGCGCCAGGATATCTCCTTCTCCGTGGCAGACGGTCGCAAGGTTAAGCTGCACAAGCTCAAATTCACCGGCAGTGAGCGCCTCGAAACGCCCATGGGCTGGGTCGATACATTGCATTTTGAGCGGGTTCACCGAGACTCGGCTCGACGATCTGCGATTTGGCTGGCGCCCGACTGGGACTTCCTAATGGTCCGAACTCTGCACATAGAAGATGGAAAAACCACCGAGGCCGACCTGATTAGCGCGAGCATTGTCGGCAAGGACGTCGTAGGCGACAGTGCGTAGCGATGGAATTAGGTTCGGGGCAAGGTAACGCCCGTTTGCCCCTGGTACTTACCGCCCCGATCTTTGTAGCTCACTTCACAAACCTCATCCGACTCGAAGAACAGCATTTGGGCAACACCTTCGTTGGCGTAGATTTTCGCTGGAAGCGTGGTCGTATTGGAGAACTCCAAAGTCACGTGCCCCTCCCACTCGGGCTCTAAGGGAGTCACGTTCACAATAATGCCGCAGCGTGCATAGGTAGATTTACCCAAGCAAACGGTAAGCACATTGCGCGGGATACGGAAATACTCGACAGTCCGAGCAAGCGCAAACGAGTTCGGGGGTATCACGCAAACGGAACCGCTTACGTTGACAAAACTTGCCTCGTCGAAGGACTTCGGATCCACCGTAGCGGAGTGAATATTGGTGAAAACTTTGAATTCGTCGGCGCAGCGGACGTCGTAGCCATAACTGGAGGTGCCATAGGAAATCAGTCGTTCCCCTCGGTCGTCGTGACGAACCTGACCCGCCTCGAACGGCTCGATCATCTGTTGCTCTTCCGCCATACGGCGAATCCATCTATCGGACTTAATGCTCATGTTTACGGTCTCAGAATTCTGAAGATCTACTCGTTATCATTTAACTTATCGGGCGAAAAGCACGTCGCTTGACAGGGCTTTCAATCGTCGCGCTTGCTCAGCGTCGGGAAGCCGGCGGGCGATCCGGGCTGATTTACGGCCTCAAGCAGGCCGTCCGCAATCTTGCCATAAGCTGATTGAGCCTGACTGCCGGCTTGCGCTGCGGCGGGCACGCCGTTATCCGCATCGATGCGTATCTCCGGTAAGAGTGGGAGACTAGCCAAAAGAGGTATCCCGTACTCTTCCGCAACTCGCTGACCACCACCGGTACCGAATATTGCTTCGCAATGACCGCATTTGGAGCACACGAATTGCGCCATATTTTCGATCAGACCGAGAAGTGGCACCTCTACCTTAGCGAACATGTCGATGCCTTTGCGGGCATCGATTAATGCAACGTCCTGCGGCGTGGTAACGATGACCGCCCCCGTTAGCGCCACCTTCTGTGACAGCGTTAACTGGATGTCACCCGTGCCCGGCGGCATGTCGATCAACAGAAAGTCTAATTCGCCCCAGACGGTCCGCTCCAACATTTGCGCAAGAGCGCCGCTGGCCATTGGGCCCCGCCAAATAAGCGGCATCTTGTTTGTTGCTAGATAGGCGATCGACATCGACTCCAATCCGCAGGCAACAACAGGTATTAGACCGTCGGCCGTAGAAGCGACCTCGACCTCAGTGGTACCGAGCATGTGGGCCACGCTGGGACCGTAGATGTCCGCATCCATGACGCCTACCTGAAGACCTCGCGCCGCTAAAGCAACAGCCACATTTACCGTAGTGGTCGACTTTCCGACTCCACCCTTGCCGGAGGCAAAGGCGATCGTATTTTTAACCTGTCTCATTAAGAAGCAGCGCCAAGACTAGGGCGCAGAGTATAGGTAGAGCGGAGAGTACGCTCAAACGATGTTAATGAAATCCTCGATCGCAATCGCTATCATTCGCCGCCTTTTTTTACGCTCTTGAGTCGCAATTCCCATGAGTACGGACAAACGCCGAATTCTAGTCACCAGTGCCCTCCCCTACGCCAATGGACCGCTCCACCTTGGGCACATGCTCGAGCAGACGCAAACGGATATTTGGGTGCGCTTTCAACGGCTGCGCGGGCATGAGTGTTATTACGTATGTGCTGACGACGCGCATGGCACCGCGATTATGCTCTCTGCTGAAAAACAGGGCGTCTCTCCGGAAGCTCAAATAGATCAGATCCGCAAACAGCATCTGCGTGACTCGGAAGGGTTTTCTATTAGCTTCGATAACTTCTCCAGCACCCATTCCAAGGCCACGAAACGCTGGACAGAAAAAATATACGCACAGCTTAAAAGCAATGGCCATATCGCAGAGCGCGAAATAACTCAGGCCTTCGACGAAGAGAAAGGGCTCTTTCTTGCGGACCGGTTCATCAAGGGAACTTGCCCGAAATGCGGTTCGGCGGATCAATACGGCGACAACTGTGAAACCTGTGGCGCCACCTACTCCCCGACGGAGCTTAAAGACCCGGTTTCCGCTTTGTCAGGCAGCGTCCCGGTTGAGAAAGCGTCCAAGCATCTTTTCTTTCGTCTGCCGCTTTTTGAGGACTTACTGCGCGGCTGGATTCGATCTGGCAGCCTGCAAGAAGCGGTCGCGAATAAATTGGGTGAATGGATCAATGAAGGCCTGCAGGAATGGGATATTAGCCGCGACGCGCCGTACTTTGGCTTTACGATTCCAGGCGAAGATAACAAGTACTTCTACGTATGGATGGATGCGCCGATTGGCTATATCGGAAGTTTCGAAGAACTATGCTCGCGCGAAGATATCGCGTTTGAACCGTTCTGGCACTCGAACTCGGAGACAGAGCTGTATCACTTTATTGGCAAAGACATAATCAACTTTCACGGCCTGTTTTGGCCCGCAATACTAGACTCGGCCGAACTTCGAGCACCTACCGGTGTCTTTGCGCACGGTTTTCTCACGGTGAACGGCACCAAAATGTCCAAGAGCCGGGGCACCTTTATCAGCGCGAGCCACTATTTAGAGCACTTGGATTCGGAGTATCTACGCTACTACTTCGCGGGGAAGCTAGGCTCAGGTGTGGACGACATCGACCTGAATCTGGAGGACTTCGTCCAGCGCGTCAACTCAGATGTGGTCGGAAAAGTCGTTAACATAGCAAGTCGCTGCTCTGGGTTTCTACGCAAGGGCTTTTCCAACAAGACCGCGCTTGTGCCATTGGAAGCGGATCTCCTCGATGAATTTGTCGCAGCGGGGGAGGAGATTGCGGAGGCTTTCGAAGCAAGAGAATTCGCGAGGGCAGTTCGATCGATCATGGCACTTGCCGACAAAGCCAATCACTTTATAGACAAAGAGAAACCATGGGTGCTGGTCAAAGACGACTCGCAACAGGAGCGGGTGCAGGCGGTGTGCACAACGGGAATCAATGCGTTCCGAATTTTGATGATTTATCTCGCGCCCATTCTCCCTCGCATGGCTGAGCGAGCGGGAGCCTATCTACAGTCTGAGTTGACCTGGACGCAGCTAAAGAACCATTTGCTCGATCATGAGCTGGCCACTTTTGAGCCGCTGATGCAGCGCATAGAGTACAAAAAGGTCGCCGCCATGGTAGATGCGAACAAGCAACTGGTAGCGCCATTGAGCAACAATAAACAGCGAGACGAAACGACAAAGCAGCAGGCTGCGAACGGGAACGACGGGAAGAACAAGAAAGAGTCGGCCAGTGGTTCGCCGATCAAAATAGATGACTTCACCCGCGTTGAGCTTCGTGTTGCCAAGGTCATAGAAGCTGAGCTAGTCGAAGGCGCTGACCGGCTCTTGAAAATCAGCCTCGATGTGGGCGAATTAGGCACGCGCACCGTATTCTCGGGCATCCGGTCGGCCTATGAGCCGGAATCGATACTGGGAAAGTCGGTCGTGCTTGTGGCGAACTTGGCACCCAGAAAAATGCGCTTCGGAATTTCCGAAGGCATGATCTTGGCTGCTGGAGAAGGCGACGAGGAAGTCTTCTTGTTGAGCGTAGACGCTGGGGCTGCACCGGGAACATTAATAAGCTGAGTAAGCAGCACGCGCCCTCGAACACTCCTACTAGGCGAATATGATAGCTGAACATCTGTTGATCACTATGGGCGCCGCCCTCACCGGCAATCTGATCTTAGTTCACCTAACAGGTATGCAAGTCGTACTTGCCAGCAGCCAATCGCTACTGAATGCATTTCGCCTAGGCATCGCCTCGGCAGGGGTACTGAGCTGCGCTCTTCCTCTGCTGCACACGGCAAGGTTTTTCCTCCTCGAACCGAATGGCTGGACTTACCTGTATCTTCCCCTCGCGCTGGTGACGATTTTGCTATGCGCGCTCGGCTTAGCTAAGTGGCAGCGCGGTGGCCAGAGACGGTTTCTCGGTCCACCCTCTTCTCAGTCACTTCTGGTGATGAGCAACACAAGTGTGTTGGCGGCACCGCTCTTGTTGGCGAATCAGCCACTCACGCTGGCGCAAGTGCTCGCCTACTGCATAGGTATGAGCGCCGGACTGGTGCTTACACTCGTAGTGTTTGCTGCGCTTATGCAGCGTATTGATGAGGCGGCGGTACCCGCTCCTTTTCGCGGTGCACCGGTTGCTTTTCTCACGCTGGGCATGATGGCACTCGCCCTCTCTGGCCTGAACGGCGTTGTCTAGCAACAGTGAAGAAGTCCGCGCCCGAAATTTGGAAGCGTAATAGGCCCAGCGCGTTTGGATCTCTACAAAGCCGTGCAGGAAGCAACGCTCTTGCCGTTTCCGTCATCGATGACGTAGCAATTCCTCTCTCCGCATCGCGAGTACGCTACCGAAAATGGTAGCTAAGCCTAAGGGAAGTGCCGCTGTGGTCTACGCGCTGTGCCCGGGTGCGGCGGCCATGGCTATTTTTTTCGGCTTGGGCGTGCTCTCCAATATCTGCCTGGCGATCTCCATGGCGGTTCTTTGCGAGTATCTTGTGTGGCGCCTTAAGGGGAAAGACGATGCTAACCCCCTAGGGACTCTCGCCCGAGATCGAGAATTCGCAATCATCTTGCCGGGATTTATTCTCGCTTTGGCGCTACCTCCGGGGGCCCCCTGGTGGTTGCTAGCTGTTGCCGTCGCGAGCGCGAGCTTGCTCGCCAAGCATGCTTTTGGCGGTAGTCGTAACGCCATCGTCAACCCAGCCATGTTTGGTTACTTGGTCGTCCTAGTGAGCTACCCCGCAGCGCTGGGAGCGTGGCCACCACCATCTTCAATTGACTTTTCCATGGCGAATTGGATAGCGACCGGCTTGGGCAACTTTATAGCGCCCGAACCGGATGCCGTTACCATGGCAACCCCGCTGGACGTAGCTCGTCATAACACGGGTTATCTGCTAGCCGATTTGTTCGAGGCCAATCCGCAGCTGCGAGGTTTTGGCGGCGCTGGGTGGCAGGAGATAAATCTGGCGTTTTGCGCAGGTGGGGTATTCCTTATGCGGCAGGGAATGTTTCGATGGCAAATACCCATCGCAGTGCTTGTGAGCCTCAGCGTGTGTGCCCTGTTGTTTTACGATGAAGGTAGCTCCGCAAGCGGCGGCTCACCCCTGTTTCATCTTCTGAGCGGTGGCACCATGTTGGGCGCATTCTTCATTGCGACAGAACCTAACAGTAGCCCAACTTCCGATCGCGCGAAGCTGCTTTACGGCGCGTTCATAGGTATTCTGATTTACGCGATTCGCGTCAACGGCGACTATCCCGATGGAGTGGCCTGGGCGGTACTGATAGCTAATGTCTGCGCGCCGCTGTTCGACGAGTATGAGCGCTATCGATCCGGTCGAAGTAAGCAGCAAGGCCAAAGGCTATGAACTCCACTGCACCTAAAAGTCGACTACTCCTAGTGCTCATGGTGATGGTAATAGTGATGACGTCAAGTGCGCTGCTGCTGTTAGCGGATAGGACAACGAATAAACCGATCGAGCGACAGCGTCAGATTGCCAGCGAAGCGCCCTATCGTGCGATGCTTGCTGAGCTAGATCTTGGTTCGTATGCCCTTAAAACCTTGCCGATTACCCAACCCAAGCGATCGCTACTGGCCCTCGGTGAGCTTGAGTCACACTCGGCCAAACGATCACAAGAAGCCGAGATCTATCTCACCGAGTCTTCTTCAGGTACGACTCCACGCATCGCTATTTTGCCCAGTGTGGCCGAACGCGGTTATGGCGGACCCATTGAGCTTCGAATCGCGATCGATAGCAGAGGAGTCGTGCGCTCTGTGGTAGCAACTCAGCATCGTGAGACGCCGGGATTGGGCGATGCGATAGACCGGGAAAAATCAACCTGGTCTGACCAGTTTAACGGCCGATCTCTGCGCAACACACCGGCGGCTAACTGGCTTCTGACTTCAGACGACGGCGTGTTTGATCAGATTACCGGCGCGACGGTTACTTCAAGGACAGTGGTCGATGCCGTTCGACGCACCCTCGAATATGCAGAGATTCATAGGGCGCGACTTTTTGAAAACAGCGGTTCACTTGGAGATGTGCCGAACGATGGTTGAGGACAAGCAGGAGTTCAAAGAAGACGGGAGTCTCTTTTTCGGAAAACAATTAGCAGCGGGTCACTCTGGATCGGGCACTCTTCGTGGCAGTTTGCTGCTCGATAATGCGGCTTCCGTACGATTGCTTTCACTGTCTCCGCTACTGGCCTTGAGTGTCGATACGATCACCGCTCTGTGCCTGACGATCATGCAGGCAGCGCTCGTTCTACCCCTGCTGTTTGTGCGTTGCTTAATCCTGCCGCTGCCAAGCTTATGGCTGCGAATTCCCTTGCTCCTGTTTGTAATGGGCTGCTTGGTGGCCTCCCTCGAACTAGTCGTGCAGGCTTGGAGTGTTCCTTTTGCTGACCACATGGGTATTTATCTTCCGTTGCTCGCCTGCAGTAGTTTGATGTTAGCGAGTGTTGAGATCCGTGCAGCCAAGCAAGACATCGTTCGATCAAGCGCCGAAACGCTAGTGACGTTGGCCAGTTGGAGTCTCATCGCGTTGATTCTGGGCACTGGTCGAGAGCTCTTCGGGACTGGTTCACTCTTTTCTACAAGTATGCTGCTGGCCAGCGTTGACGGAACCATAGCGGGCTTCGAAGGCATTAGTGGACCGTTGCAGCTATTCCCCTTTGCGCCACTGCGCTTGCTCGTAACACCGGCTGGTGGACTCCTTATTTTCGGACTCCTATTGGCCGGCCTTCAGTGCTTACGTCTTCGAGCTCAGAAACACTAGTATCTTGTCGTCGCAGAAAATGAGCTAGGGGCCCAGCAAAGAAGCCCTAGGGCGCTGCATAGCACAGTGTCGCTAAGATCTCGTCGACGGCGGCATCATCCAGAGTTCTGTTCGGCAAATCACAGCTATAGGTGACGTATAGCATGACCCCACCCGCGTGTAGCGCCCACTCTCGGATCGCCGTCTCCTCCTCTATCAGACTTGCCTCCCACCCGGTGAAACTTCCGAGGGTAATGGCATGCCAACTTAAGGCCTGATCCATGATAGCTTCGAGGTCTATGGCTTCAAATAGTCCCGATTCCTTCCTTAGTTCAGATATTTCCAGCGTTCCTACGCCGTCCCGATCACCAATCACGATGCTATCGTCGACTTGTTCAGCGGACCACTCATCGGGGAGAAGAAGACTCCAGTCCCCGGCTTCAAGTATCTGTGTCGTCATGCTTAAGCTCGCCCGTAAGATCTTTGCTCATTAGGATCGCGTCTTCCCTGAGACCTGACTTCGTATCCAAGTAGTAACGGGCTCTCACTCCGTCTACACGAAAACCAGACTGCTCGTAGAGCAAACGCGCCGCAATATTACTTGCTCGGATTTCAAGAAGTATTAGAGACCGTTCTTGATCACGGGCCCAAACGCAGGCGTGTCGCAGTAGCGCGAACGCACAGCCCTGACGGCGCATCGAAGGCTCGACGACCAAATTGAGGAGCTCCGCTGCATCGACGCCGTTCGCGAGGGCAGCAACACCAACCAGTCTCGTACCTTGCTCACACAGAAGTACGCAGCCCTCTCCATCGATCAGTCGCGCATAGGATGAGGTCTGCGCGAAGACGGGTGAATGATCTCGATCAAGTGCAGCACATGCAGCGGCGTCCACAGACTGCGCAAACCGCAATTGATATGCGGGAGCGTTCAGTCTCGTAGTACCACCCACGCTTCGCGCTTTAAGAAAGGGTTCGAAAGCATTTCCCGGGTACTTGGCAACGTTTTCATCGGCATTGGCAGTGCCAGCGGTAGGAGTCTCTCTTCCGTAGCCGCGCCCAGACACAAGAGCGAAGTGCAGCGCGACTCTTCATACTGTCTGGACACAAACCCTGTCAGCGCCTGCGCCGCTTCTTGCGCTCCCGAATCCAATTGCTGGTTTCGATGCATAGGCCAATCAAATTGCCGAGCTATGACCTCCACAGCCTCGGGTACTGGATGTTTGAGCGCTAAAGCCATCGAATAGATCAGTGCCTGTTGTTCTCGCTGCAATAAACGCTCGGGCAGCAGTTCTAACCAGAGACGACCTGCACCAACAAACGCGGCGATGCTAAAGGCGCTAGCAATTGGTTCGCTAGTTTGTGCGCTGGAAGAACCGCTATCTTGCCTAAAGGACACAGAACGCTCGTCAGTTGCAGCAGCGCGCGCATTTTGATCACTCGGCAAACTAGCCGTTGAATCGGTTGATCTAGCCGTTGACTCTGTTGATGTTGACTCTGTTGATAGAGTACCGCGCAGACCCTCAAAATCCAGCGCTGGCGAATGAGCGGTGCCCTCAGTCTGAACAGATGGCTGGCCCTGCTCTCGCCCGGTGGATTCCGTTGTGTTTGTACGCAAGGGCTCCCGCAGTAAAAGTTTAGTCGTAGGGGCCGCGCCGGGCATAGGTCTGCGCGAGGCAAGGACGGTAATACCCATCGCCTGGAGATAGTGGACTCGGCGTAACTCACTTTCGATTTGCATAAGACAATCATATCACCGGGTAAGCTAGCTGCTTAGATCCGAGGAGTGCGTCGACCTCCGCTTAGACCGTGGCTCAGGTAGAAGCGGAACGCGGAGGCGACGAACCACTTTACATGGTGCCCCCCTTTTCGAGCAGCATTTCCACCATGGTGCACAATCCCCGCGCTGGGAAGATAGGCTAACTCTCCGTGGTATCGGAGGCGAACGGACAGATCGAAGTCTTCGAAATACATAAAAAACCGCTCATCGAAACCCTGTACCTGGGCGAACGCCCGGGCACGAATCATTAGGCATGCACCGGATAGAAGCTCCACGACTCCAACCTGCTCCAGATCTCGGTCCCGATACTCATACCGCTCCATCGCCTTGCGCAGAAGGCGCTTCAGCCAAGGCAAATCCAGTGCGCGGGCTAGGAGAACGGCGGGAGCAGGAAAACGTTTACAAAGATACTCTGGAGCAAGGTCTGAGCGCATCGATCGAGGATTTAAAGCCACCGCATTGGTATGTGAATCAAGCCATGAAATAGCGGCTTCGAGAAATCCCGGCGACAGCTCTACGTCGGGGTTCAGCACTAAGAGGTAGTCTTCTCCAGCGCCAGCTTGCGCTTCGTTGTGGGCGGCGCCGAAACCAGGGTTCTCCCCGTTTAGTGTCACACCATAAGACAGGCTCGCATTCGACTCCAGACATTCATCGAAGAGAGCCTGGAGTGCTTGCTGATAATCGTGCGCCGAACCGTTATCTATGGCGACGATACGCACCGTTGAAAGCCGACGAGACGCAGAGGCGATGCCGATACTATCGCTAAGGCTTCGAAGAGTCCGCCGCAACAAGGAAAGATCGCTGTTATGCGTCACCAGCGATACTCGGAGGCTTCGGCCTTGTCGTTCGTCCGGTATCATCATCGCGATGGTAGCAGCCGCGCTGACCCACTGCATAAGAACCGGATGACTAACTCATGAACAGCAAGCGACATCGCCGCTTTAGTTTAGGCCCGGGCCTTCTGGTTACCGCGGCCTTTGTCGGCCCTGGCACCATCGCTACTGCAAGCTCAGCAGGTGCTAACTTTGGCTACAGCCTTGCTTGGGCATTGCTATTCTCGGTCGCCGCGACCGTCATCCTTCAGGAGATGAGCGTGCGGCAGGCTATCGTCACCAAGAACGGCCTTGCCGCGACGATGCGTGAAGCGCTAGGACGAAATGTGCTTGGTCGGGGGGTATTACTACTGGTTGTCGCAGCCGTGGGCGTCGGCAACGCAGCGTATGAGTCGGGCAACATAGCCGGTGCCGCCCTTGCGATCAGTCAATTGGCTGAGGGTAAGCAAGCTCTCTGGGCGACTCTGATCGGTGTGCTGGCCGGCTGTTTCTTATTCGCCCCAGCCTATCGGCAGCTCGAAGTAGCATTGATAGTGCTGGTATTGGCGATGAGTGCCGTTTTCCTTAGCAGCGCCTTCGTTTTGGGTGTCGACCTACCGGCTCTGATCAAAGGAGTCACCTCGCCGAAACTCAGCAGCGCCTCTGCAACAACCGTTGTCGCTCTGATCGGCACCACGGTGGTTCCCTATAACTTGTTTCTTCAGGCAAATGCCGCTCGGGACCGTTGGGAGCATGAGACGGATCGAGCGCAAGCGCTGCGCGCGGCGCGCATTGATACCTTCGCTTCAATCGGCTTAGGGGGCCTGGTGACACTCGCGATCATCAGTAGTGCCGCCGTTTCTTTCTTTGCACAACAGATGGCGTTTACGAACGAGAGTTTCTCCCGGCAGCTCGACCCGATACTGGGCCAATCAGGGCGCTACTTCTTCGCTGTCGGCCTATTCGCCGCAGGGCTTACCAGCGCCGTGACCGCGCCGCTCGCGGCCGCTTATGCGGTCTGTGGTGCTCTCGGATGGAACGAGCAGATGCAAAGCACCGCCTTTCGCTCTGTAGCCCTCTGCGTGCTCATCACCGGGGTCGTGTTTGCGGTCTTGGGTACCCGACCACTGACGCTGATACTGTTCGCGCAAGCCGCGAACGGCCTAATGCTACCAGCAGTGGTGCTCACCCTCCTTTGGCTAATGAACCAAAGGCGATTTCTTGGCGACGCCGCAAACCGCCCCCTTAGTAATCTACTTGGTTTTATCGTGGCGTTAGTCAGTCTCAGTATCGGATTGAACAAACTTTGGACGGCGCTAGTCAGTTAGACCAACGCTTCCTCTAAGACTTTGCGTAAAAAATCACAATAATGCTCTATCGCCATGTTATTTAACATTTTTTCTATTTTTCGCTGCTATATGTGTTAGCCTTGCGCAAGCGGTTGCGCTCAGCCCTTAATTGCTAGGCTGATGCGGCTGATTTGTGACCATAACCAGCAGGAGTGGGAGCGGTCTGGTACCGCCAGAAGAGCGGCCTGGCTATCCCCAAGGGGACGACAATGATGATGGGGCTTCGCAACATAGGCAGCCTGAGCGCTAGCCTGCGTAGTTTAAGATACGCCTTAATCTCTGCGTTTATCGTACTAGGCGCCAGCTGTGGTGGCGGTGGCGGCGGAGGTGGCGGCGGCTTCCTACCCAACGACGGAAACGGCAACCTCACTTCCTTCACCTTGGAACTGTCCCTTGTCGATGCCAATGGCAACCCGACCACGACGGTCAGTTCAACTTTTCCTGCCACTCTCCGCGTCCGCGTCCGTGAAAACAACTTTGACGCCGCCGCAGTGGTTGGAGAAGTCGTCGCAGCCAATGCTGCTTTTGCGATTATTGCGCCCGCTAATGGCCAAGCGCTAACGGACAGCGAAGGCGTTGCGGAATTCCAGATTCAAGCCGGGGCCACGCTGGGCGCAGATACGATCAACATCACTGTTACCAGCCCTGCTGGGCAAGAAACAGCCTCGATCGGCGTTGAAGTCATCAGCGCGGGATTTCAGTTAGGCTTCTTTGACGGAACGACCTTTGTCCCAGGCGAGCTCGGCTTAAGTACCGACAGTATTGCCTTCCGTGGAACGGCAGTTGTTCGCGTCGCAGTCGTCGATGAAATGGGCGTGACTGTGGCGAATATCAGACAAATCAGGTTGAGCAGCGCTTGTTCACTCAGTGGGATCGCAAGCTTCCGAGCTATCGGCGACGCCACGGAAGGCTCGGCGACGCTGACTGTAGATACCGTTGATGGTCTAGCGAATGCGGAGTACGTGAGCGGATCCTGTGAAGATACGGACGAATTGACCGCTGAACTTGTCCAGGATGATGCGACCGCTACCGCAACAATCTCTATTGCCGCTAGGGATGCGAACTTCATCGGATTCGTTAGCGCCGACCCATCGGAAGGTGAGGAAGGTGCCGACCGCACAATCATCGCCCTAAAGGGCACGGGCGGACCAGGAAGACCCGAGGTAGCGACGCTAGTGTTCGAGGTGCTGGAAGAGGCAGTTGTTCTGGAAGCCGGCGACCCACAACCGGGACAACCAGGATATTTGGACCTGGCTTCACGGGCGCCGCTTGCTGGTATCAGCGTGAATTTCGGTCTTACCAATGATCTGGGTGGGATTACCCTTAATACGCTGTCAGGTGTGACGGACGCGCAGGGACTCGTTGAAGTCGAGGTTCTCTCAGGCAACGTCGCGACATCTACCTTGGTGACCGCTACTTTTGATGCCGCAGATTCGGATGGCGGCTCACAACAACAAACCGCAACGTCAAATCAAGTTGTTATTGGTACCGGATTGCCGGATCAAAACTCGATCAGCATATCTACGGAAGTGTTTCGGGTTCCGAATGCGGCCAACGTGGACGGTGTGGAAGTCGCAATTACGGTGCGGATGGCAGACAAGTTTAATAACCCGGTCGCCGACGGAACGAGCGCAGTCTTTACCACCGAATACGGTGCAATCGACAGTTCCTGTCTGACGGGCATCAGTAATGGAGCGCGGTTCCAGTCGGTCCGAGATACTACCCCGCCGCTCCGCGGCACCTGTACCGTGCTATGGGTGAGCCAAGCACCGCGCTTCCCAGTGTTCAACAGCGATCGAATCCAGACCATCGAGGATGACCTTAGCTACTCTTGCCCCTCTCATACCGGATCTTTTGGGCCTTGTCCTGACGATCTAGGCGCGATCAGGGGGCTAAGAACAACCATCACTGTCACCGTAGTCGGCGAAGAATTTTTTGTCGATGGAAACGGCAACGGCATCTTCAATAATGGCGAGCTGTTCGAAAACCTCCCAGAAGCATTTACAGACCACAACGAGGATAACGTGTATACGCCGTTTGCGGGTCCGAACTGCCCCCTACCGTCGAGCGATGAAGATTGCGAAGCGGCCGGTTTGCAGGAGGAGTTCATCGACTTCAACGGAGATAATGTCTTCAGTACCAATGTCGATCCGAATACCGGTGAAGGTGTCTACAACGGTAGCCTATGTCCCATTGAAGGGGACGGTATCTTCTGTAGTCGTGAGTTGGTTAACGTAAGGGCTGACATCGTGTTGACCCTTTCCTCGGTGGACGGCAATCAGCAGGCACTCATTGCCAACACTCGCAATGAACCGGATGTTGCGACCGACCGGATTGTCGAGGGCGATTTGCACGTTATTTACATCGCGGATATTTTTAACAACGCGCCGGGAGCAGGCACAACCATTAGCTTAACCACGAGTGGAGATTGCACACTTCTTACAGCGGACACTTTCACCGCACCCGATACAGCGGCGCCGGGCGCCTTTGGCTTTGGAGCCTCGGTGGAGGGCGATGGCGGCGGCGGCCAGCTAATTGTGAGCTCCCAAGCTCCGGATGCCGCAGCACCAACCGTAGTTAGGTCGTTCCCCTGCGTAACGTTTGAACCGCCGGATCCGAACTTGGTCACCGGCGGCACCTAGTAGAACCTCCACTAGAACCTCCGCATACGTGGGTCAGAAAACCGCGCTTACCGCGCGGTTTTTTTCCAAAGGTCGCCGAGGGAGCAGCAAAACGTTTCTTGGGTGTCAATCGCGTTTAAAGCGTAGGAACCTCTGTTCCACAAGACGATAGGACAAGAAGGCTACCGCGATACTCACGATGATCGACAAAAATACTCGTAGCCATTCGGATGGCAGTGTACTTGTCAAAGTTGTGCTTGAGAAAAACAGCACTACTGGCAGATGGTATAGATACAAACCGTAGGAAAGACGCCCTAGCCACTCTAGGCCCGGTATTCCAGAACCCAGGCTTCCGTTCGCAGTCATACCTACGAGCAACACACAGAGCAGCGCCAGTAGAGAGAATATGCCCTGATACATATAGGGCGCTTCGTTGTTGAGAATAAGACTTGCGGCCAAAAAAACTAGGAGCGCACAAGCTCCTGGCAGTGAAGGACGCGTTCGTTGTGAGATGGGGACAGAACCGTGACCTAAAAATGCCAGGAGCGCTCCACCCAATAGCGCATCCACTCGAAGGTCAGTCCGTAGATACAACTGCAGCCAATTCGCACCTTGGGTCCAAAGACCTAGCCGCACGGCGGCAACCAGCAACACTAGTAACAGACAACAATAAATCCAGTGTCGACGGTTTTGCGATCCTAGCGGTGCGAATAGGAGCAAGAGCGGAGGCCAGAGGACGTAAAACTGCTCCTCTACCGATAGCGACCAAAGATGGCCGACACCGGGAATGTCCGCCAGTGTGAAGTAGATAAACCAGTTGTAAACGTAAAAAATCAACGCGAGTAATGCGTTACGCAGCTGCGTTTTATCCGCCAGCTCCTGCAGGTACAAAATCGGAGTCAATGTCGCGAGCAATAGAAAAAGCGCAGGCAGTAAACGTAAAGCGCGGTGCCAATAGAACCGCTTTAAACGAATTGTGCCGTGTTGCTCAAAATCGGAAAGCAGGTTTCGGGTGATCAGAAACCCGCTGATAACAAAAAAGAGATCGACGCCGATAAATCCACCGGCAACGTAGTCGATCCCCCGTCCGAAAAAAAAGTAATCTACGTGTCCGAGCAGGACGACCAGCACAGCGATGCCGCGAAGCGTATCCAGTCCAGGAACGAAGTTTTTCTGTGGCACCAACGGTAAGCTCTATGCAACAAAGCAAACCCCTGATAGTACACGCAAGCGCTTGGCGCTATTCCATTATGCTGAACAGTAGCGCTAACTTTTTGCTACGAGAAAGCGTACTGAGAAAGTCCCTCGCTTCTGGTGTGTTCTTGAGAAGGTCTGAAAAACCCGGCATAGACGTGAAGTCTTGCCCGTCCAACTCGACAAACGCCATTTGCCAATCTGCATACTCCCGCTCGCCGATCGGACCTTCCGTGACAATCTCGACTCGATGGTGGCGATCGTCCTTTCTAATTCGGTCAAACAGCTCCTGAACAGAGGTTTGTTGACCCTCGATAACCTGGAAGAAGGAGTCGCCACGATGAAGCAGCAAGCCGGTAATATCAGAATCCCCGTTCTTGGTGCGGGCGTCCATCAGCAGCTGAAGAAGATCCTCATTGCCCATCTCCTGCTTCTGAGTACTCACGTAACTTAGGCCATAGAGCTCACCGCCACTTAGCGCACCCGTTCCGTTGGTCGAACTCAACTCACGTACATCGGACACGTTGTATATTTCCTCGATTAAGCGGATCTTGGCGTGTCATTGGACTCGCCCTCGAATGGGTCTTAATCGCGCGATAAAGCAGTAGGATGCTTTAAGCCCGAGCGGTAGCTTAGGTTGCTGGATCGGGTCCGCAACCGATTCAGTCAGTATAGTAAATAAATATAGACATTTAAAATGTCTATTTTAGTTTACAGTATGGTCGCTGAAACTCGAACCTAAACCGGGTAAGAAGCGACCCAACATGGCGATGATTAAGCGTGAGCGGTCATGCTGATGTAGCAGATCGGCGCATCTATTACTCAGTCGGAGCGATTAGATTCTTGACGCATCCATCGTGTCCGATAGCCACTTGCGTGGGCCAACCCGGCGCACAGTAAGCAAATACCGAGTAATTCCGGTGATGCGTTGCGCTGGCTAAGAAACAACGCCAGCACGAGGGCGCTACCGGCGAGCAGAGGAGACAACCATTGAAGAAGCGGAACGGACTCATTCCGCTTGAACTGACGCACGCTCAATGCGACCCCTTCGAGCGCCACAATAAGGAGAATCAGGAGCGCTGCCTCGCCACCGGTGAGAAAGTCTCCGTAGGCCATCCAAGCGGGAACGTCAGTGCTAGTGAATCGCTAACAGCCTAAGCACGAGCGAACCCAAGGAGCTGCGCCAAGTCCTTAAAAAAGATTCGCACGTGTGCCTTGGGTCGTTCACGCACTAACTCCTTCTTCGTGTAGGACTGCCAGGTGAGGTACTGCACATCTGGATCGCGACACATCGACACGAACTTCTCCCGCCGGGAGTCACTGGAATACCAGAAACGCTGTAATAGACCGAGCACAAAGAATACGCGGCCGTGCAATTTCATGAACCGTTTGCGAGCTAGCCGCAACGTCGACGGATCGCCCGTAGCGAGAAACTCTTGCGCTACTTCCGCGGCGATTCGACCACCCAACATGGCGTAGTAGATACCCTCCCCCGACGCCGGAGCAACCACTCCAGCGGCATCACCTGCGAGTAATACCCGCCTGCCATCGTCCCAGCGCTTGAGCGGCTTCATCGGTATAGGAGCACCCTCGCGGCGAACGGTTTTGGCATTTTCCAAGCCCACATCACGCCTTAGCTGAGCAACCGCAGTATGCGCGGAATACTCTTTCCTTGCGCTGCCGCTACCGATACTGGCGTGCTCGCCATGCGGAAAGACCCAGGCATAAAAATCAGGCGATAGCCTCCCCTGGTACCAAACGTCGCAGCGTGTGGCTTCGTAATCGGCGTCGCTATTAGCTTCCGGGGCCTCGACAATTTCGTGGTACGCAAGCACAACCTTTTGTTGCTTCGCATGGGGCACACACTGCATCCCGACACGAGACTTGGCTCCGTCCGCTCCAATGACCATCTTCGCCATCACCTCACGCTCGTGCCATTTACCCCGATCATCCTTTTCCGTGTAATTGACATGGACACTCGCTTCATCGGCGTAGCGAAGAGACTTAAATGCCCCGATCTTAACCGTTGCACCGGCCTTAGCCGCTCGATCACGGAGATAGGGGTCGAACTTATCTCGATCGACCATACCCACGTAGGTGTCTCCCACCGGCATATCAACACGCTGATCCGCCGGCGAAACCATACGCGCAGAGTTTATTCGGGCAACGATCTGTTCTTCTGGGATCGCAAACTGCTCTACCGCTCGTGGGGGTATCGCACCACCACAGGGCTTAATGCGAAAACCACGCTCCAAGAGCAATACCTGATACCCAGCGTTTGCAAGATCTGTGGCAGCGGTGGCACCGGAAGGCCCACCGCCAACGACAATAACGTCGTATACTTTTAATACCGACTTTACCGGTTCATCTAGCATCTAACATCTCCACCATGGCTACCTGCCCGAAGCTAGGGCCTCGAATATCTTCGCTCGCTTTTTGACCCGAGGTAATCCTGAGTCCTACGAGCGCGGCGAATATAAACAGCGCGCCTTCTGCAAGGAACACAACACCGTAGGCGCTGGGTACGTCGCTGATAAGCAATCTACTCAGATCCACCGCGACGGTCCCAAGGAAGCCTCCAATGGCAAAAGACATCGCCTGTGCAGCGCCCCAGAGACCCATGCGCAAACCCTCTCTTCTCGCGCTTCCTTGATCGGCCATAGTCATCATTAGGGCAATCGCAGCAATAACGAAAGCACCGTTGAAGACACCGAGGAGGAATACATTCAAGTGAAGAGGCCAGACGTCTGGGTACTGCCCACCCAGGGCTATGGTGGTTAAGGCCACAGCGGACAAAAGGCAACCCGCGACAGACCAGCGACGTAACTCAGCAATACTCGCGAGTGATCGCAGCAGACTCACTAAGGCGACTAACACCATGCCGACAAGTACACCTCCGTGCTGTACACCAGCCATTTGTGTCGATTGGCCAGGGGTCAGACCGAACACTGTGCCTGCATAGGGCTCTAAAATAAGATCTTGGCCGCTGTACGCCAACATGGACGCAAAAACGAAAATCGTAAATCGGCGGGCGTGAGGCTCGCGCCACACCTCCCCGAGTGATCGACGAAAGTCTGCTGCTCCCGCTTTGTTGGGATAGCGCTCATAGCTTTGTGCAGGAGCTTCCGGTTCGAGGCGAAACAGAGCGAGCACGGTAACGAGCAACGCTAGGCAAGAAACCGTACCGCTTACCAGCAGAAGGCGCTGCGGAGAAAAGGGATCGAGAAACTGTCCGGCGACACCTGCTGTCACGGCGAAGCCAAGAATCATCATGATCCATACAATCGTGGCGGCGGCGGCTTTTCGTTCTGGAACAACATGTTTTGCAAGAGTTACTAATAGCGACGTACCCGCCGCACTGGCCCCAAGGCCTATTGCGAAAAAGCCCGCAGTGCACAACGCCAAACCCGCGAAGCGATCCTCGGCAGCCCAGATGGTCCCCGCTGCTGCCGCGAACCCACCCAACGCCAGAACAGCCATCCCACCGATGATCCAAGCCGTGGTGCGACCGCCAACATCGGAGCCATAACCAAAGTGAGGACGGCTCATCTGTACCGCATGATGCAGGCCGACAAGAAGACCCGGTACGATCGCCGGTAGAACAAGCTCAACCACCATGATTCGATTGATCGTAGAGGTGGTCAGCACCACGACCGCGCCTAGACTGGTTTGCACCAAACCCAATCGGAAGATGCCGAACCAACCCAGGCCAGTGACGCTCATAAACCGCTAGCCCAGATCACTGTGAAGCGCGCTCGCGCTAATCATCATGCCAAGCACATACAAGGTAACGCCGGTAGCGTTATACCAAGGCGCCAGCCCTTTTGGGTCTCGCAACAGCCGAAGCATGGCAAACACCTGCAGAACTAAGACCGCAAGAACACCCAGTGCTGCGAGTGGCAAGTCCCAGGTCCATAGGCATGCGATGACGACCAGTTGTGCGGCGGTCATCGTCCAGCAAGCCAACCGAGCGGCGCGTTCTGGCCCGTACATGGCAGGAAGAGACCGCAAACCGACACGGAGGTCTCCCTGAACGGATTTGAAGTCATTGAGGGTCATAATGCCGTGGGCACCTGCGCTATAGGCAATGGCCAGCACAATGATCGGAGTACCGGGGATCGTGCCACCCAGCATTACTGCAGCACCCGTGATCCACGCCAAACCTTCATAGGCCAAGGCCACAGCGGAGTTTCCGTACCAACCATTGCGTTTGAGGCGAACCGGTGGCGCGCTGTAAGCCCACGCGAGCAACACGCCGAGTGAAGTCGCGTACAGAACCGTAGTACCGAAGAAAGTGCTATACGCCAGTGCGAGTACGGACCAAAAAATCGCGAAATAGAAGCCCCACTCGCCTGGAACGCGCCCAGAGGGGATTGGCCTTGCGGGTTCGTTCAACTCATCGACGTGCCGATCGAACCAATCGTTGACGATTTGACTTCCGCCGCAGACCAGCGGGCCCGCCAGGAACATACCTGCGAGGATTAAAAGCCAGTGATCAGCAAGAGTAACGCCCGCGGAAACCGCGCCGCATAAAAAAGCCCACATCGGTGGAAACCACGTGATGGGCTTGAGAAGCTCGAATAGCGCCGAGGGTTTTGGGTACACCCGAGCTGATAAAGACGCGTCAAGTCTTTGCATGAGTGTAATATAGATATGGCACTTTTAAGTGTCAATTTAGATTGACGCTTTTATGGGTGCCGCAACAAATGTTCTATCTGTCCAGACGCGACCATCCCCGACGGTGATGCGCCGCTGGTGAGCTGGTGGCTAGCGCTAGTGGAGAGTGCTGGTGGACTAAAACTGGCGGACTACTGGCGGACTGAAAGTAGATTCGGATGATATTGACGGTGACCAGCAGCCAGAGTCTTACTCGGCGGCGGCCTCGCCCGGGTCGCTGCCACCGATATTAAAACGACGCAACTTTGCATAAAGCGATTGCCTTGACAGACCGAGCAGTTCCGCAGCAGAAGCCCGGTTATCTTGCGTCACTTCAAGCGCGGTTTCGATGCACAGCGCCTCAATTATGTCCGTCGATTCGCGAACCAGCTCTTTCAACGGCACTCGGCCCACACGTTGAGTGACCTGTTCGATCGAGCTTGGCAGCTTGGATGTGACCGGATGTTCACGCGCGATCCTACGCTCAACGTCGCGGATAAATAGCGCAAATGCAGGGCCTTCTGGCTCATCGAGACGGCAGGCCGATATTTCCACCTGCGCCGGACTGCCAGCCCGGGGTATGAGCGTGGAAGAAAACAGGCGTACCACTGACTTATCGCGCAGGTTTGATAGCAAAACGCTCAAATCGACTGTACTGCGGCCCAACCAACGATCCGCCGAATGGCCCAGCACCTGCTCTTCACCGACGGCCTGGGCAAGTTCGAGAAAACTATAGTTAGCGGCGGTGATACGACCCTCCTGATCGGTTAAGAGAATCGCATCGGGCGCGTTGCGGACCACTTCCTGCAGGAATAGCGTACTTGCGTCCGAGCGAAGCGCGGCAGCACTGTCGCGAGTCCCTATTCGAATCAGATAACGTTCCTCGCCCGCTTGCCGTAAAAAGCTCGCAACCACATCGACACGTGTATCGCTATCATCTAAAGCCACATTGTGGAGTTGCCCGCGGCCAAGCGTCCGCGATTCATTGATCAGTGACTGGATTGCCTGCAGTGAGGACTGAGCGAACCCCATGGGAAAGGCTTTACCAACGATCCCTTTCTCACCCTCGCCGAGGAGCTCATTTGCACGAGGGTTAGACTCTAAAACGCGGAAGCTGGCAGCATCCACAACAAGCACTGCGTCGCCCACCATGTCGAACAGTCGCCGGTAGCGGGTCTCGACCTGCCTAAGGCGCCAATAATCCTGTTCCAACGCCTGCTGCGCGTTTACCAGCTGTTGCCGCAAACCCGCTATCGGTCGCAGATCAGTGCCCGCCGCCAAAATCAGGCCCTGCTCTGTACCCACTAGCTGATACTGGATGGGTAAATTGCTATTGCTGTCAGCCAATCTGTGGATGAGATCCAGTTTTTGTGCCCCACCGCGGAGGGTTTCGCGCAGCGTTTCATCGATAAGACTCGAGAAGTCTCCCTGGAGGGTGTTTTTGATGGGCTGACCAACCCATGCACTGACAACTGGCTCAGGAATTTCATCGCTGTGAAGACTGACTTCTTGGACGCAGCCATCGGAATCCAAGGTCAAAAGAATATCGGCCACCCCTGCTAGGAGCTCCGAAACAGTGTTCGAAGAGTGCTTAGTTAACACGGTACACCATCGCGACGCGGCGAACGCTTAGCTGATCGCGGCTTTGAACCGGGCTTTGCGAACCGGGCTTTGATGGTTGAATGATCGACGTGTAATCACTCATAGACAGCATGAGATAAGCAGACTCCGGCGGATTATCGCATGCGTAAGCTCGAGTTAACACCACTGGATGAGTCCTCCGATTGACACTAATCCTCACAGACACGAAATTGTGTCAATTTATATGTACTTATATATGTGTAAGCTCTGATTGACATCTTTACGCACGACCACTACATTCAGATTTGATAGGCGATATCTGGCATCAAGGTCCGGCGGTATGGCAATAAAAAGAAGCAAACACCCTTTATATACCCCCGAAGAAAGAGCAAGACGCGACGCATCTCCGTGGACAGCGGTTCAGGGTGTTCTAGCGCCGCTGCAGTTTCTGGTGTTCTTGATCAGCTTGGTTCTGGTGGTCAATTACCTTAGCAACGGCAGTGGTCTGCAAGCGGCGGTCCTGTCCGTTGTCGCTAAGACCTTGATTCTTTACACCATCATGGTGACCGGCGCGATCTGGGAAAAGGTGGTCTTTGGGCGTTATCTCTTTGCCCCGGCCTTTTTTTGGGAAGATGTCGTGAGCATGGGGGTAATCGCCCTGCACACAGCTTACTTGGGCTGCTGGTTGTTCGGCATAGGCACGCCCACGGAACAATTGTGGATCGCGATGGCCGCCTACGCTGCCTATATCGTTAATGCCATCCAGTTTTTGCTGAAACTGCTCGCAGCCAAGCGCGATGAATCCGATGGATTATCGACGCCGCTCACCGGTTCCTTTCAGGGCGTTCTCGAATGAATGAGGCGCTCCTCGCTACCGACTGTGACGCCAATGCGCCAGTACCGGTCACCGTTGAACGGGGCCAGAGGGCGGTTTTTTGCGGTCTGACGTCGATTGTATGGCTGCACCGAAAAATCCAGGACGCGTTCTTTCTTGTTGTCGGCTCTCGTACCTGCGCCCACCTGCTACAAAGCGCCGCCGGCGTCATGATTTTCGCTGAGCCGCGCTTTGCGACCGCAATACTGCAAGATCGAGACTTAGCGGGAATGGCAGACTGCCATGAAGAGCTGGACCGGGTGGTCAATGAGCTCTTGGCGCGTCGTCCCGAGATCAAAACACTGTTTTTGGTGGGGTCCTGCCCCTCCGAGGTCATCAAACTCGACCTACAGAACGCAGCGGAACGACTGCAGCAGCAAAACAGCGGCCGCGTACGGATGGTCGCCTATAGTGGCAGCGGCATCGAGACCACCTTTACCCAAGGTGAAGATAAATGCTTAGCTGAGCTGGTCAGAGCAGCTCCCCCCGCAGGCCCAGAGGCACCTGCGCTCGTCGTCGCGGGGACCCTCGCCGATATCGTAGAAGACCAGTTTCGCCGTCTGTTTGAAGAAATGGGTATCGGACCCGTCGCTTTTTTACCAGCCACGAGTGGCGCGGGTATGCCTACTGTTGGCCCAGGCACTAAGGTTCTTCTTGCCCAGCCGTTTCTGACTGAGACCGTGCAGGCATTAGAAGGTCGCGGCGCCAGTTTGCTGGCAGCGCCTTTTCCTCTCGGTGCGGAAGGCACGGAGCTATGGCTAAAGGCAGCGGCGCGGGCTTTCGGCGTAAACGACGCCCTGTTTGAAGCCACCGTGGCGGCTCCGCGCTCCCGGGCTCGCCAAGCGGTGGGTTACCAACGGGAAAAGCTTCGAGGAAAAAGAATCGCCTTTTTGCCGGATTCGCAGCTTGAGCTGCCGCTCGCGAGGTTTTTGTCCCGGGAATGCGCCATGGACGTCGAATCCATCACCACGCCATTCCACGATCCCAACTTAA
>JBCCQO010000003.1:0-32895 GCA_039024595.1 Pseudomonadota bacterium
CCCACAGGCGGGCTAATAGCTGCAACAGAAATCCCGCCTCATTGGAGGATCGACCGGAAGCATAGAAAAAGGCGCGTTGTGGATCTGTCGAGCCCATCTTTTTGGCGATGTGCGCTAGCGCCTGTTCCCACTCAATAGGCCGGTATTTGTGATCACCCGCCGCCTTGAACACTGGAAAGGCGAGGCGTCCCGCGTGTTCAAGCTCCTTTGGCGTGAGTTCGCGGAGGTCTTCAATCGGATGATCGAAAAACGCTTTCGGTAGTCCCGGCTGGATGTCAGTGGACTGCGCTTGCACGCTCTTGTTGCAGACCGCAGGAAAGTCTCCCACCTCATTGGTCATGCCGCCGGCCTGACCTCCCATACCCAAACCGCATGCTTTGCAGGTGTTTCGCGCACGAAGCGCACGCGCAGAGTTGGCCAAACCGATTCTTTGTGCGGTCTTTAAGGTGTAGAAAATTTTCTTGGCGCCACCGCCAACTATTTCACCCATGGCTCACCCATAACTCATGCTCACCCATAACTCATGTAAGACTCGCCCACTGCTTGCTTACCCGTTACCCGCTACTTGCTCACACGCTGATCCCTCACCGGTAATCCGCCCTACCCCCAGCGCTTGCGTGGCAGTCGCGTCCGCATCGTCTTGACCAGGCTGAGTAGCGCTTCCTGCCCACCACCACGGTATCAAGTGCTCGCGGGGGCTCCATAAAAAGCTCCTTTGAAACACTTGTCCAGCGCGCAAAATCTATACTAACCCCTATCTTTCAGAATGCGCTGAGCGGCGTTGTAGCCCGGCGCACCCGTCACGCCCCCGCCCGGGTGCGTACCGGAACCACAGAGATACAGTCCCGGCACAGGCATCGCATACTGCGCCGCCTGAGGGTGAGGACGCATGCTGAACAGCTGGTCCGGCTCCAAACGGCCGTGGCAAATATCGCCGCGCGTTAAGCCAAACACGCGCTCTAAATCCAGCGGGCTCAGGCATTGCTGTGCGACTAGTATGTCTTCAAGGTTGGGGATGCAACGACCAAGATAATCGAGAATAGACGCTACAACCCGCGGTTTTTCCTCATCCCAGGAGGCCGCGCCCGCAAGATCATAGGGCATGTATTTGCACAGGAGGCTCATGACGTGATGACCGTCTTGATCGGTGAGCTGCTCATCTATGGTGCTAGGAATGATCGCCTCGATTATTGGAGGGTCAGCCGGGATACCGGCCTGAGCACTTCGATAAGCCTCATTAAGATGCTCCGCTCCCTCGATGAAGGTGATGCTGGCTCGATGTTGCGGACCGAGCTCACTCCCAGGGAAACAGGCAAATTCTGGTAGACCACGTAGCGCTAGATTCATTCGCAGCGAGGCGGACTCCTGACGAAAAGCCCGCAGATCTCGAGCAAAGTCCGTGGGTAGGTGATCCTCTCCAAGCAACCCAAACAGCGTTCGCTTTGGATCGGTGTTTGCTGCGACAACAGGCGCGCGCAAAGTCTCGCCGTCTTCAAGTAGGAGACCGCAGACTGTACCCTTCTCGACAATGATCTTCGCTACCGGCGCGTCCACACGAATGGCTACGCCCCGTTCCCGTGCTGCACTCGCCATCGCATCACTGATCGCGCCCATGCCACCGCGCACGATACCCCATGCTCCGCTGCGTTCAGCGATCTCACCCACAGCATGATGCAGCATCGCTAAACTCGCGCCCGGCTGACTAAGCGGCGCGTAATTCGCAGGCATGATGTGCGCAGCCACCATCGCCTTCACTTTGGGACTGGTAAACCAGCGATTGATAATCGACTCGGGGGCTCCAATAAAAAACTGCATCAAGCGCCATCGCTGCTCTTCATTGAGCCGATACACATCGAATCCTAGTTTCAAAGCACTGAGCAGATCCCCCGCACCCCCGTCAGCCAGCTTGGGCGGTGCTTTGAGCCACTGCTTTGCGAGTAAGTCACCGGTTTTCTCAACGGTCTCTTCAAACGCGAGGTAGGCGTCGTAATCGGTCTCAGAAAACTTCGCGAACTGTGCTCGGTCATGCGCGTCATCGCCGTTGAGCAGTAGGTAGTCGCCTCGGCTATCGAGATAAAGGCTGTTTTCCAGGAGTAGAGGCTCGTAACCGTGTCTTTCGAGTTCCAGGTCGCGCACAATTTCCGGTCGAAGAAGACTGACTACATAAGAGGCGATTGAATTACGATATCCGGGGTGGAATTCTTCGGTGACCGCTGCTCCACCAACCAGGTGTCTACGTTCGACCACGCAAACGCGCATACCACCGGCAGCTAGGTAGTTGGCAGTGGTCAATCCATTATGACCAGCACCAATAATCAGCGCATCGTATTGAGGCACGGCAGCGATCCTTTATCTCAATGTTACGTTTTGATCATCGTAGCGCAGCCACAACGCGAGCACATTCGGTTCCTATACGACCAGAAGACCCTACCCCAGGCGGGGAGAGATGGTTGCTGTTTCCGTGCGTACACTCACTTTGCAAAGGCTTGAACGATCAGGGAGACAGGCTATGAATGGTGCGGCATCTAAAATCGTAGCGGCCGACGTAGCGGCCGACATAGCGACCAACGAGAGCGATACGATGAAAGCGGTAACAGATGCGAATGCGATCAGTGATGCGGCCATGGACGCGCACTGGATGGCCTATTCCGGTAACCGCCAGTTCAAACAAGATCCGCGGATTATCGTCGGCGCCGACGGCATTTATTTCATCGACAAAGATGGACGTCGTATTCTCGACGGGCTGTCCGGTCTTTGGACCTGCGGCCTTGGCCACAACCGACCAGAAATAGCCGATGCGGTCAGCCAACAGCTCCGCACCCTCGACTATTCTCCCGCGTTCCAGTTTGGTCATCCGAAAGCGTTTCAACTGTCTGAGCGCATCCGAAACTTGATGCCTGAGGATCTCGACTATGTTTTCTACACCGGCTCCGGCTCTGAGTCGGCCGATACGTCTCTCAAAATGGCGCGAGCCTATTGGCGCTTGAAGGGACAGCCTAGCAAAACGCGCCTGATCGGCCGTATCAAGGGATACCACGGCGTGAACTTCGGCGGCATTTCCGTAGGCGGCATCGCCGCTAACCGTAAAATGTTTGGCCAAGGCATAGAAGCGGACCATATGTCGCACACGATCTTGCCGGAGAATCACTTCAGCAAAGGCATGCCCGAGCACGGGGCGCACCTAGCGAACCAGCTTGCGGAGATGGTCACGCTGCACGACGCGAGCAACATAGCCGCGGTGATTGTAGAACCGATGGCCGGCTCCGCCGGCGTGATACCCCCACCCGTGGGCTACCTAGAAAGGCTTCGGGAGATTTGCGATCAACACAACATACTCCTCATCTTCGATGAGGTGATCACCGCGTTCGGCCGGTGCGGAGCCATTACCGGCTCCGACGCCTTCGGTGTCGTACCAGACATCCTCAATGTTGCGAAGCAGGTGACCAACGGCGCCGTGCCGATGGGGGCGGTAATTGCACGCAAAGAAATCTACGATACGTTTATGCAGCAGGAATCACCGGAGCACTTGTTGGAGTTCTTCCATGGCTATACCTACTCCGCTCACCCCGCCGCGTGCGCGGCAGCCTTAGCCACCTTGGACCTGCTTGAGCAAGAGGAACTGCCCCAGCGTGTCGCTGCCAAAGCCCCGCTCTTCGAAGAACACATCCACGCGCTTAAGGGCAAACCCCATGTGGCGGATATCCGTAATTACGGCTTTGCCGCCGCGCTGACCTTAGACGCCAGAGACGGAGATCCGACGCGACGACCCTTCGAAGTCGCTATGAAAATGTGGGAGAAAGGTTTCTACGTACGCTATGGGGGTGACACCATCCAACTTGGACTTCCGTTTGTGATTAGGGATGAGGAAATCGGGGCGCTTACGGAAGCGTTGGGTCATGCTTTGAATGCGGTCGCGTAGCTGAAATGGCGTAGGTGTATCGACGCCGAGATGACTCGAAAGGTAAAAACGGAATTGATGATTGCGGTGGTATTTAATCGAGTGGAATAGAGCTAAAACGTCGCGTCGACTGTTAGACCAAAAGTCTGCGGCTGCCGAACCTGGTAGGAGACAATTGCGGTGCTAAGGTCTCCTTGCGATGCCCCGGGTGCGGTGACGTTAATAACTTCTGGCGAGTCTTCATCAAAGAGATTAGTAGCGTACAGCGTGAGGGTTAAGCTTTCGGAAATGTCGAATCCTACTCGAGCGTTGACGACCGCAGCCGCATCAACGCGCTCGGTCAAGCCGTTTCCCAGGATGTCCTCATCTTCGTTGAAAATGTCAGTAAAATAAGCCGATTGATAAGCTAGGCTGGCCGAAGCAAAAAAACCATTTTTTGCTCGGTAGTTTACGCCGAAGTTAGCTGATAACGCAGGAGAACGGCCGAGTTCATTTCCTGAAAGGTCTACTTCCTCATCCTCTGGTGTTTCCGGGTCGTCTAGCTCTCGAATAAATTCATCAACGTTTGTTTCTAGAAGACCAAAACTTCCGTACAGGCTAAGGTCATCAGACATCGCATAATTGATGGAAACCTCCAGCCCGTATAGCGATGTTTCCCCAGCGTTGTCCGTTATGCTGAATCCCCGCTCATCCAAGAAACTCACCTGTTGATCTTCGTACGCGCTGTAAAAGAAGGTGCCGTTGACGGTCAGACGCTGATCAAACCACTGGCTTCGCCATCCTGCCTCGAAGGTGTCGAGGAATTCAGGGTCGAAGTTAATGACTTCGAAGATTTCTGCCGCAGTGAGCGAGACCGCTATAAACGTACCACCGGCTCGGTAACCACGCCGATAGCCCGCAAATACCGAAGCATCTTCCGTGAATCTGTACGTCAAGGAACCATTTGGGAGCAGGACCGCAAGGCTATCCGACTGAGGCGGCTGAATCGCGCCGACGAATAGCGGCGCGGCGGCCTGACACAGACCTTCAACCAAGTCGGTACCGGGTATACCGAAAAAGAAACCAGGTGCTAGCGCGGTACAATCGGCTGGAAATACATCAAAGGTGGCTTCCGAGCGGCGTGTGGTGAAGCTCTCGTCGTCATACCGTAACGCCAGATCGAGTACCCACTCTTCATTCGGCTCAAAGCGCCAAGATGTGAAGAGGGCAACATTCTCAACGTCCCTCACACCGGTTGCAGCTTGCGTGAGTGCGCTGTCGATCGGATCAAACGCAAGAGGAAGCAAATCAGCAAGGACCAGAGTTGAAGATGCGGTAGACGTTTCCTTACTCGAAAAATAGTAGGCGCCCGTTAGTCCCGTTAGTTTTCCAAAATCGAATTCCGCACGCAGCTCGGTGCTATAGGTTTCCGTTGGTCGATCATCAAAGAAGCCAACGTCCGCGAAGCGATTTTCAGTTCGCGCCCGGTTGCCGCCCTTAAAGGTCGTATCTTCGTAGGTGCCCAAGAACTTTAGGGTAATGTGATCGTTGAACCGATAGCTGACATCGGCGATGCCTTTCCAGGTTTCCACATCGGCGAATTCCCTGAAGTTTGGGAAGCTACGCAAGTCGCTTGCGCTGAAGTCTATGTCGCCCCTTTCAGCTATCGCGCGCGCGACACTGCCATTTGATCGGTCACTGTATTCCAGTGTCAGTAAAGCGCTCAGCTTGCGCACCGCTTCCGGTTCGATCAGTAAACGACCCCGTGCCGTTAGGCTGTCGCGAAAATCCAGCGTATCGAAAGTGAAGCCATCCTTTATGAAACCGTCGGTCTCTTGGGAGTCTATGGTGAGGCGAAAAGCAACCTGATCCGCAACGATCGGACCTGATATCGCGCCGGCGGTCTGCACCGTACCCAACTCCGCAACGCGCAAACGAGCAGCACCCTCCCACTCGAAGCTTGGCTTCTTGGACTGCAACACGATAGCCCCTGCAATCGAGTTACGACCTTGTACCGTCGACTGAGAACCACGAAGTACTTCGAGCTGTTCAATATCCCAGGCCGTTGATGCACCAAACCCTAAGGATTCGTTCGATAGCGGTACACCATCTTGGAAGACGTTAATCGCCACTCCCGTACCTGCGCCATTGGTACCCTCACGGTTTACACCACGAATATTTATAGATCGTAAATCGTCCCCCAAAGTTGATACGTTGGGTGTTCGCGAGAGCGCGTCGCTAATGTTGAACAGATTTTCCCGATCAAATCTTTCCGCGGTAAACACTTCCACGGATTCAACAGTCTCTTGAAGATCGATCGGTTTCTTAATACCGAGTATCAGTATCTCCTCCAGGACGATGGCGTCCGCGTTGGTCCGTCGTTCCTGAGCATCGAAGGCGTCTGGATTAAGGCGAATGAAATAAGTGCCATCGGTAGCCTTTATCGCCGTCAGTCCGGAATCCGAGAGCAGCGCGTCCAACGCGGCTTCTGGGGTGTACTGGCCATCCAGAGCTGGCGCTTCCCGATCGGCGACGACGCTATCGGGCGCTACGATGCGTAACCCTGACTCACGACCGAGCACAATCAAAGACTCAGCAAGCGGCATTGCTGGCATCGTGATCGCAAGCTTTTCTGTTGTCTCTTGCGACCAGGTAGACGGGACTAGCGCAGTAAGTAAACCCGCCATGGCGACTACGGATGTGACTGCAGCGCGTAGAGTGCAACCGCTCTCAGGGTCTTCATTCAAGGCTCCTTACGATCCCTCGGGGGCAAGCTTGGTATTTGGCACTGCGACTGAAAATCAATCGCGTTAGAGAGATAAGACGCTTTGCGGCGAAATTGGTGAAAATTTTTTGTATCGCGGCCAGTTAAATCGTCACAAGATAGGACCTTGAGTTGTGCGGTGATGGGCAGTGAGCCATCAGAAAACCCAAGTAGTGTTCTCGCACGCTAATCAGGGCGTGTAATTAGAATCGTCCCGTCGTCTAGACGGCTCACTCTGATAGGAAGGGCGGCCTCAAGCGCATTCAATAAACCATCAATGTCGCCCGCATCAAGTATGAGGCTTATGGAAACTTCAGCGAGTGAAGTATCCATCAACTTTAGATCGCCAGAGTAGTAGCGATCTGCGTCGCTAATAATCTCGCTCAACGGCGCACTAACATACTCCAGTACTCCACCGCGCCAAGCGCCAATAGAGTCAACGCTTATCGTTTCAACAGATGACAAAACACCTTTAACGGCCTTAACTCGCTGACCTTCGGAGAGGTTTAGGCCGTTTTTACCTCGTGATTTTCCTCCACCGGCGATGCTTACAACGCCTTCCGCAACGGCAACATCTAACGAAGAATCCGCTCTAGATACCTCAAACGCGGTGCCAACCACGGTGATACTAAGATCCGCGCTAGAAACCCTAAACGGTCGCTCTGGATTCGCTACGACATCGAAAAAAGCCTCTCCCCGAGTAAGCGTTACTGCCCTACTGACATCGGTGTAAGACACTTCCAGTTCTGTTTCGGCTCCTAGCGTTATTACCGTTCCATCATCGAGTGTGACTTCAGCTGTCTCCGCAAATGTGGTCGTGTATCCGGTAAAGGTTGTGCTGTCCGAAACCTTCCCCATCGTTAGGACGGCGGCAAGCACTACGCTGGCTGCGGTTGCGCCACCCCAAAACCACGGTCGAAGCCACCATTGAGTAGGACCAGGCTCACTCGTCGCTGAATGTGAAGATGATGTTTTATTCTCCGGATCAAACCAGTCGGCGGAGCACTGCGACCGAGGAAGTTGAGCAAGTTTTTGCCAATTTAGATCGACCAGTTCATAAGCTGCTTGGTGTGCCTCATCACCCTGCAGCCATTGTTCGAGTTGCCTCTTATCTTCTGCGTCGCAGTCATCGATGGAGCAGCGAAAGAACCATTCCGTTGCCTCATCCAAAAGGTCGTCGGACAAAGCGTCGACTGTGGTGATTCGTGTATTCATTCTCGGTCTGCGGCCCTGCGGAGCTCTTTTAACGCCAACAGCAATCGTTTAGACACCGCCGGGCGCGAAATTCCAAGCCGCTTCGCGATCTCCGTAAGCGACAGGCCGTCCACTCTACTCATCAAAAAAACGGTACGGCGTTGCGTAGGCATACACTCCAGCGCAGCAACTACCGCCGAAAGCTCCTTATAGGCAAGTAAGACGCGTTCAGGGCCCGCTCCGTTACCCGAATCTGAATAAAAAACATCAGCCACGTTTACCGAGTGGCGCGCTCTTACCGACGCCGAGCGCTTCTCGGAAGAAAGGATGTTCTGCGCCGTTCTCCACAGGAATGCGTGGGGATTCTCTATGCTCTCGGGACAGTCAATGCTAGCGAGCTTTTCGAACGATGCATGAACAACATCCTGTGGGTCCGGAGGACCGCTGCCGACCAGCTTCCTTAAATACCCCAGTAAGTTGCTTGCGTGCCTACTGTAGAGCTCATCAATCCATTGATGCTGAATTGGCTTAGCAGACAAAGTTACTTGGCTTAGGCGGCTGAAATCTTCCTCCGGGTCAGCAGGAGTAAAACCAGCGCTAAGATCTTCCGATAACCCTTCCGATAACTGGTCCGCTTCTATTGCTTTGTGTTTGAGCATGCTGTCGTTGGCCATAGCGCTACCGCAGAGACAACCCTGGTAGACGACAAACCCTTAAGCTTTGCGAAGACATGAAAGTGATTAGTGCAGGTGATTCTCCTTCGCAAGAAGGTACCGTATTTTTTTACCGCTTGTAAGCGATCAAAGTGGAGCTAGCTGGGTACAAAAAAACGGCCCGCTCTTATAAGCAGCCAATTATTCTCAGTTAGATGTCAACGAAAGGAATGTTTAGTCATTCGTGGTTGAAACTAAGTTGCCCTCTTCCTGTCCTAACTAGCAAGTAGCTTATTACACGGAACACGCGTGCGTCGTACTCGAGTGGGCCGGAAGTGCTCCACAGGGGTGGCAAGTGCAAAGTATTTCAGCGGGAACCTTCGATGCGGTTGCGCGCGGATCGGGTTTGAGCAATGACAGAAAACGCCTGGCGTTGACTCTGCTTTTGAGCCTGCTGATCCATACCTACGCTCTGAGTGTTTACGACAACCTGCCACGATTTTTCAGCGAACCAAGAGAGCCCACGAGCCCGCCGTCGCTCGAAATTCAGCTGGCACGTGCATCCTTAGAGCGCAGGGATAAACCGCTTTTAGACACCATCAAACGCTCGCTCTCCATAGCGACGGATACTGCGGCCTCCGCAGCTTCGTCTTCAAAAACCGCAGACGCCAGCAAAGAGAAGAGAGCGACAGCAGCCGCAGAGGTTACAAACACCGCAGCTCCCACCGTAGCTCCGCAGCCCCAAGCGGATCCGAAAATTGAGGGGGCCAGGGAATCTTCCACACTCATAACTACCCTTGGCAGTGACTGGTCGAGCACTGAGCCAGACATCGCTTGCAACCCACGTGAACGCGCTTCAAAGATTCGACGATGTGAAAAAGAGCGGTCTTTAGAGGCGATGGACAAGGAGCCGCCAAAGTTCGAAGGCTCCCTAGGCGAGGCGTTTGCCCGGTTAAACCCAAGCAACACGTTTCGTCGCGACATGCTAAAGGTCGAGTCGCTGCTGGAGCAGCAAAAACAGTTGACGAGTATGCTCGCGATACACGGGGATAGCGACAAGGACCTTCAGCAGCAACACCTCGCGGTTACCGACGAACTTAAGAGAATCGATAAAAAATACTCGTCGGTGAACTTATTCAAAGTGCTGGGTACCGGTGCTAAGTTCACCACCGCGTTGATAAACCAACAGCGACAAAAGAAGAAATAAGCCGGGCAATAGCGGTTTTGCCCCAAGCTATTTCCGTTGTCTATCCAGCCCGGGGCGGAGTCCCGCAAGTGATTAGTCTCCGTAGTGCCGTTCGGCGCTTTCGTAGCGTTCTTGAGCGTCGAGGCACATTGTCGCTATCGGTCTCGCTTCCAGGCGAGCTAGACCGATTTCTTCACCGGTCTTTTCACAGTATCCATAAGACCCGTCGGAAATTCGCTCAAGCGCGGAGTTGATTTTGCGAACCAGCTTTCGCTCGCGGTCGCGCGTTTTTAGCTCAAGTCCCAACTCCGTCTCCAAAGACGCTCTATCGTTGGAATCTGGAAAGCTGTCGGTATCATTTCTCAAGTGATCAATCGTACGATCAACCTCAGCCATCAGTGAGTCCCGCCAGCGCTCCAAAATCGTACGGAAGTGATCCAGCTGCGCATCGCTCATATACTCTTCGTTCTTCTTCGGCTTATAGGGCTCCACACCGAATACGCGTAAACCTTGGCCGTTCGCGGACGGCTTTTTCCCTTTTCTCGATGAGCGCACTTTCGCCGTTGCTTTCTTGGCGGCTACGCCGCCGGTCTTCTTAGCACTAGCAACCGTCTTGCTTTTGGGTCGCCCACTAGAGCTGCCTGTGTTTGCCGCCATTTCTTTTCTCTACCGCATTGAAGGAAAAAGTATGAGACTTCGCCTCATCAACAGGCCTGAAATCTCGCGGGCGCAATGTTATAAAGTAACACCGAATTTCACAATAAGGCTCGATCGATTAAACGCCAGCTCCTAAACACTCGAACTTGGCCAGCCTACTTTCAATATCAGGCTCAATCGGTTCATAGCGGGTGACTTTGAGCCCCATTGGACGCCAACCACGGAACCTCTATTTCATGAAGAATCCCTTATTCCCTGAATCCTACGAAGAATGGCGGCACTTTATAACGGTCGATTGCAAGCTCGAACTTACCTCAGCGTTTATCGAGGAGCGGCTAAAGGTGTGGCGTAACGATGGCTGTGAGGAAACACGACGTTTTCGAAAGCTGTACGGCGACGACTATTGGCGATCCATCACCCAGTGGTATGAACAGGCGCAAAAAGACCTCGCAAACAGTGGCTAATTCTTGTGCAAACTCAGCTCCTCCGCGTTTACCCACCCCTTATCTCAGATAGGTTTACTTGGAAAGCTCAACTCGCTGCCACCTATCTAGGACTCGATCGTTGATCGAACCTGTAGCAGTTGCTCGTTAAGCTCGCCGAATCTCTCAAAGGCATCCTGGCCTAACTTTTGATCGGCGGTACTGATCATCGAGTAGAGATACGCTAGCTGTGCGATCAAGCCGGGAGGCATGTAGGTGCCCTCTTCCGTATTCAAGATGGCAAGTGCGGCTTCTTTACGTTCCTGATCGGTCGCGTCTGCCTCCTCTTCGGCGCGCTTCTTCAGCGATTCTTCGAGCGCAGCCGCTAGTCGGCGGGCCCCGTCCAGGGCCTCCAGCACCTGACGCTGCAGAGTAAGTTGCTCACGCATATCATCGCTGCCGACTCCCAGTTGCTCCAGGCGGGGATCGACTTGAAGCTCAAGACTCCGCTCAAATTCACGCTCACCCAGTGTCATGCGAACACGATATTGGCCCGGCAAGACAAGCGGGCCATTACTGAAACGTCGATCTTCGTCCTTATGCCAGGCACCGGGGTAGCGCATGTCCCAGGCAAAGCGGTTCATGCCGGGACGCGCGGTCAACTCGGACGTTTCCAAGAAACGTACCGTGCTGAGGGCCATATCTTCTTCAACGGTCGGTCCCGGCTCCTCTGAACCATTCTCCGGGGCAGATGATTCGAGCGTGTAGCCGTTTACACGCTCGCCGCTCGCAGCAAAGAACTCGATCGTCAGCGTCTCAGTCGTTCCCTCGGGAATGAGATAGTCCACGTAGACTGCGGGTTTTGGATAATCGGGGTCGTCCGGTGCGTCACCGGTGCGCAGGTTTTGCCGATAGCGCACGGTTGATGCAGGCTCGAACAAGTACGCTTGATCGGAGCTGCTACCTCCCCAAAATGCCGAATCCCTGAGCGCGTTGATCTTATCCAGAACCCAAAAACCCCGCCCCATCGTCGAAAGGACGAGGTCATCTCGGAACACCTTTAGATCGGAAACCTGAGCGACGGGAAGATTGGATCGCAGCGGATGCCAGCGCTGACCATCGTCGAAGGAAACATAAACGCCGCGATCGGTTCCCGCGAAGAGCAAGCCGGCGCGAATCGGGTCTTCTCGAACCACGCGAACCGGCTCATTAATCGCGATTCCGTTCTTACCGTTAGCAAGCGAAACCCAGCTTCGGCCGTAGTTTGTGGTTCGGTACACGTAAGGTCTCGGATCGCCCAGTTGGTAGCGGAGGACTGAGATATAAGCCTTTGCAGGGTCATGGGGCGAGGGCTCCACCGAATCGACCCGACCACCGCTTGCCAGACCTCGCGGGGTCACATCTTTCCAGCTCTCTCCTCCGTCACGAGTGACGTGAACAGGTCCATCGTTCGCACCGACCCAGATAACGCCCGCAACGACCGGCGACTCTCGCAGCGAATAAATCGTGCTATAGAACTCCTCACCGGTAATGTCTCGGGTGATCGGCGCACCCGATATCACTTGTTTATCGTCCTCAAAAGCCGTCAGGTCGGGTGATAGTTGCTCCCAGCTTTTGCCCTCATCCTGGGTACGGTGCACAAACTGAGAAGCATGGTAAACAACGGTGGGATCGTGTGGGGACACATGAATCGGCGAGACCCGCTGGAAGCGATAGCGAAGATCGCGGGGATTTTGCCCATACATATTCGCCGCGCCGACATAATAGGACTGCTCCCTGCCGGTGCGCTTATCGAATACACCGAAACGGCCTTTGCAGTTGGCGTAGACCACGTTGTGATTGCCCGGCTTAGGCACCGCTGGCCCCGTTTCGCAGCCGCCGGTCTCGATCAACCAACTTTCTCGGCTTTGAACTCGGTACGGCGCCCGACTCGGCACCGCGATCGTGCTCGAGTTGTCCTGCTGCCCTCCATAGAGCCAGTAAGGGTACTGATCATCCACTTCTACTTGATAAAGCTCTGTAGTCGGCTGATTAAACTGGCTTGACCACGTTTCCCCACCGTTGTGGGTAACATTTGCACCGCCATCATTTCCTTGAATGAAGAGCTGGGAATTGTTCGGGTTTATCCACATATCGTGGTTGTCACCGTGCGGTGAATCTCGTTCCTCCCACGACTCGCCTCCGTCCTCTGAGCGGTAGTAGCGAGTAGCCATCACGTAAACGCGATCAGCATTGTTAGGGTCGGCCTCTATATTGGTGTAGTAGAACGGTCGGGTACGCAAACCCTTCTTCGAAGAGACCTGTCGAAAGCTCTCACCCTGGTCGTCCGAGCGATAGACACCGCCCTGGTCCCCTGGAGCTTCGACGAGCAGATAGACCACACTGGAGTCAGCGGCAGACACCGCAATGTCTAGCTTGCCGACTGGTGTCTCGGGAAGACCTTTAGTGATCTTACGCCAGCTCACGCCAGCATCGTCGGACTTGTAAAAACCACTTTCTTTGGCGGTTCCGCCACTGATAATCGTCCAAGGTTTGCGTTCCGCCTTCCAGGCACTGGCAAACACGATATCCGGATTGTGCGGCAAGAGTTCTAAATCGGAAAAACCCACTGTTTCGGACAAAAACAGGGACTGCGCCCAGCTTTTCCCGCCATCCTCACTTTTATAGACACCGCGCATCGAGTTCGCATTGAACGCCTGGCCGATTGCTGCAACCCAAACCACGCTATTACTGCGCGGATCAATTTCAACCGCACCGATATGACCGCTATCTTTTAAACCGATCTTGCTCCAACTCGTACCACCATCGACGGACTTGTACATTCCGTCACCGGGTATGACGTTGCTACGTAAACCGTCACTACCGGTGCCGACATAGAGCACATTCGGATCAATGGTAGAGACTGCAATATCGCCAATCGACGGCGTCGTAAAAAACCCGTCCGACACGTTCTTCCAAGACACACCGTAGTCAGTGCTCTTCCATACCCCACCGCCGGACGCACCGAAGTAAAACGTCCCAGGCATCTTTGGCGTTCCAGCCACGGCGGTAACACGACCGCCCCGCGCCGGACCCACATTGCGGTACTCAAAAGCATCGAAGCTAAGATCCCCGTCAGCGGAACGAGCCAAGGGCGCAAGGCTAGCCGCGACACTTAAGAGGACAGTGGTGACAGTTAAAAGAGGATGTGACAACGAAGGTTCCTTAAGCTAATGGAGAGCCGTCTCAGCTACTTGTTCAGAATGCTTAAAAGCTCACTGAGACGGGGTTCTTTCAGGCTTTACTTCCCTTTCCAGTTCGGCGCGCGTTTTTCTGCGAAGGCCGTCGCGCCTTCGATAGCGTCCTCACTGGTAAAGACCGGCGTGACCAATTCCTGTTGCTTGGCAAACATCTCCTCTGTGCTCCAGTCCTGCGCCCCGGCGACGACCTGCAAGCTTGCAGCAACCGCAAGAGGACCGTTTGCGGCAATTGATGCGGCGAGATCTTTTGCGCCGGCTAAGGCTTCACCGGCTTCGCTCACGCGATTGATCAAACCCAATTCGTACGCGCGGGCTGCAGAAATAAACTCCCCGGTTAGTGCCAGTTCCATCGCGATCCGTGACGGAATCTGCTTCGGCAACTTGACTAGGCCGCCTGCCGCAGCCGCTAATCCACGTTTTACTTCTGGTATGCCAAACTTGCTGTTTTCCGCAGCAACCACCAAGTCGCAGGTTATTGCCAGCTCAAAACCGCCGGCCAAGGCGTAGCCCTCAACCGCAGCAATAAGCGGTTTGCTTGATCGGTATTCAGTTAACCCAGCGAAACCCCGACCTTTGACCGTTGGCGTCTCACCGCTAACGAAGGCTTTCAAATCCATACCGGAACAAAAAGTACCACCGGCACCGGTCAAGATACCCACGCGCAAATCCGAATCGGCTTCAAGCTCGTCAATCGCGGCGGCAACACCTTCGGCAAGCGCACGGTTGGCGGCATTTCTAGCCTCCGGTCGATTAAGGGTAATGATCAGAACCGAGCCGTCCCGTTCCGTTAGTACTTCATTGTCAGCCATGGGCATCTCCTCATTTGGGGGCAAAGTCATTTCGCCCCTGATCTGTAAATGACAGTCAGGCTGCTACAGCGCATACCTGCCGCTTCCATCCCGAAATCGAGCGCGCGCATGATTGCATAGCTCGTGTTCTATTGCTCGCGTACGCCTAGCAGAGCTCGCGTATCCTTATCAAAGATTGTCCCTAAGAAAACGGGCCTGATTCCCACCCATAACGCTCCTGATGTCGTCGTCAGCAATACCTCTTGCCCTCAGAGCGGCGGTTAGAACCGCGAGCTCACTGACGTCGAAAGGCACAGTCGTTGAACCGTCGTAGTCTGAACCGAGTGCTATATGTTCGACGCCTAAAAGCTCTATGCCATACGCGATAGCCTCGGCGATACCCTCCGCACTAACCTTGCAAATCGCCGCGTCCCAGAAGCCGACGCCAATGAGACTACCTCGCTCGGCCAGAGCCCGCATCAAATCATCGCTGATGTTTCTCGGCGTGGCGCATTGGCCTTGAAATCCCGTATGGCTCACAATTAACGGGCGAGCCGTTACTTCCAGTACATCTCGTACGCTCTGCTCTGAGGAATGCGCCACGTCGATGATCATACGCAACTCATCTAGACGCCGAACGACCTCGCGACCGAACTCCGATAGGCCCGCATTACCTGCACCGTGAAGAGAGCCTCCCACCGCATTGTCGAAGAAATGATGGAGCCCCATCATTCTCACACCGGACGAGTGCAACCGATCGAGGTTCGCTAGCGAGCCATCGAGCGCGTGCGCACCTTCAACACCGAGTAGAGCGCCTATCGTCTGCGCACCTTTCGCCCGAGATGAGAGCAAAGTTTGCACATCTTTCGGACTGCGCAGAATCATGAGTTCCTGCGGGAAGTTGTTCGCAATGTCAGTGAGTTTTCGCGCTTGGAACAACGCCCGCTCCGTCAAGCTGTCCCAAGTCGTTCGGGGCCAGCCTTGCACGAGTGCGAGCAAGGTTATGTTGTCACGCGCATCCGAATCGTTATTCTCATAGTTCATCCCCGCAGGAGTTTTGGTCACGAAGGTGAAACTCTGAATTGCTACGTTTCCTTCGCGAAGTCTTGGCAGATCCACGTGACCGCGGCGACCTCTCTCTCGCAGATCGCGCTTCCACAACGTGCTATCGGCGTGCAAGTCGCCGATAAGAAGCGAGTTGTGAAACGCGAGATCTGTTTCTTTGACCTGGAAGGCGTCGTGTACCAAAACTTGATTCATCGACGCCTCAAGCATAGCGGGCAGCACACGAAGCGCCACCACAGCTACCGCGGCGAGTAGAGTCAATCCAAGCCAGATTTTTTTCATTGGTACCACTCGAGCTGCATACGTTTCCTTTTGGCCGGCTTTATCATTTTTCTGGCGACTTCTCCTCGGATGCTCGGACGATGCTTTAAGCAATTCGTCAAAGGTAAACGAACAAGCATTGATCATCGGGGACACCATCGAGGAAGCAGTTTACACTCGCATTCCTGACCGATAACGATAAGCAACTTCGACCACCAGCGATGGATTCCGCCCAAGCAGAAGTGTACTCGACCACGCGCCCGAGCGATCGTCTCGCCGCGCTCGGCGTATGTTACTACCCGGAGCACTGGCCCCAAGAGCAGTGGAGAGAGCAAGCGGAGCAAATGGGTAAGCTGGGCATCGACCTTGTCCGGATCGGAGAGTTTGCCTGGTCGCGAATCGAACCCTCGCCAGGAAGCTTCCAATGGGACTGGCTGGACCGAGCAATCGAAACGCTACATAGCGCGGGTCTGAGCGTGATTATGTGTACTCCCACAGCCTGCCCTCCCCGCTGGCTTACCCAGCAGATCCCGGAGATTCTGCCCACGAGTATAGACGGGCAGCAGCGTACTTTTGGCTCACGGCGCCACTATCGCTTCAGTTGCGAGCGCTATCGTGCAGAGGCATCGCGCATCAGTTTCAAAGTGATTGATCGGTACCGGGGACATCCTGCCGTCGTCGGATGGCAGCTGGACAACGAATACGGGTGCCACTCAACGACTCGCAGCTACAGTCCCGAAGACCTTGTGCAGTTTCAAAACTGGCTAGCAGCGAAGTATGGCAGCTGCGATGCGCTCAACCAGCAGTGGGGGACGGTGTTCTGGAGCCAGGAGTACACAGCTTTTCAAGACGTCGAACTACCGAATCAGACAGTCACCGAGGCAAACCCCGCGCATTGGCTCGATTTTTATCGTTTTGCCTCCGACCAAGTGCGCGAATTTAACCGGCAACAAACGGCCCTACTACGACGTGGCGAAGAGTCGGACAGCGGGGACGGGATTCATGACAGCATAGAGGCCGAGCCTACCCAGGAGCGAGTTCGACCCTGGATTACCCACAATTTTATGGGTAATTTCACCGAGTTTGATCATTTCGCCGTGGGCGAAGACTTAGACCTCGCGACCTGGGATAGCTACCCGCTGGGTTTCCTTGATCAGAGCTGGTTTCCCAACGATGAAAAGCTTCGCTACCGCCGTATAGGGCACCCGGATTGGGCAGCATTTCATCACGACTTATACCGGGCAGTCGGCGGCGGACGTTTTGGGGTTATGGAGCAGCAGCCAGGACCCGTTAATTGGGCTGAGTCCAACGCATTGCCATTGGCTGGAGCGCCATCGTTCTGGGCGATGGAAGCGGTGGCGCATGGCGCCGAACTGGTCAGCTTTTTTCGCTTCCAGCAGTACCCGCGCGCCCAAGAACAGATGCATGCTGCATTGCGCCTTCCCAATGGGCAGCCGGCTCCCGCATGGGATCAGGCAAAGCGTTTTCGTCAAGCGCTGGATCAGCTTCCAGAAGAACAGGTTAAACAGGCACCGGTGGCACTACTGTTCGACTACCCCTCCTGTTGGACTAGTGAAATTCAAGCTCATGCGCCCGGCTGCTGGCACTTAGAATGGGCTTTTCACTTTTATTCGGCGGTACGGCAACTAGGCCTGGACATCGACATTGTGAGTGCGACCAGCGCGCTGGAAGGCTACGAGCTAGTACTCGTACCCGGCACGGTCTTTGTTTCCGATAGCTGGATCGACCAGCTCCGCGACTCCGGTGCAGCCGCTATTTTTGGTCCACGCAGCGCCTCGCGAGAAGAAGACGGAGCCCATCCAGAGTCCCTAGCCCCTGGGGCCGTCCAAAAGCTGCTACCGCTGCAAGTCGTTGCGGTCGATAGTATGCGGCGCAACGCTATGCGCTCGTTGCGACAGAATCGCTTCGTGGGTGACATCTCGCGCTGGTACGAGCAAATACAATCGTTGTTGCCGCCGAGACTGAACTGTGATGATGGTTCGCCGTTCTGGTTCTCTCAGGGCCAATACCATTATCTGAATGGCTTCCCCGATAGAGAGCTGCTGAGCTCTATCGTCGAATCCGTCGCCGAAGAAAGCGAAATTAGTACTGCACGCCTACCCGAGGGTCTGCGCCTGAGACGTCGCGGCTCTTTGCTCTTTGCGTTGAACTCCTCCTTGGAAACTCGCAGCTTTCGAGCGGAAGAAAAAAGTGTTCTCTTGTTGGGTGATGAGCATCTCACGCAGGGCACCTATGCCGTGTGGGACACCACTGCTTCGAAGGCCAATGGTGACTGATAAGTTCCAAGCGCTACTCCTTAAGTCCTGTGAGGAGTTTTCATCCTGGTCGAATCTTCCTGTCGAGCACCTTGCGATTGCGCCTGGGCGTGTCAATCTCATGGGAGACCATACGGACTATGCCGGGGGCCTTAGCCTACCAATGGCGGTCGATCTTCATACCGTTTTGTGTGCGAGCGGCGACCGCGCATCGGACGCCATAACGGTGATCAGCTCCCACGGCGAAGAGGTGCGCATCTCCCTGGACGACCTCGCTCCAAAAGGCGATTGGGCGGACTATCTGCGCGGAGTAGTCGCTGGCTATCGGCTTCTGGGTACGGCGATACCTGCTTTGCGCGTCCGCGTATCCGGCGATCTACCGCTGGGCTCCGGTCTATCCAGTAGTGCCTCCCTTGAGCTAGCGATGGCGATGTTGATCGAGCAGGTTAGCGCTGCGCCTATTGATGCGCACGAGCGGGTTCGCCTGTGCCAGCAGGCTGAAAGATCTCATGCGGGGGTGCCTTGCGGGATCCTGGATCAACATGCGGTGACTTTTGGTGTCGTCGGTCAAGCGATGATCCTCGATTGTGAAGCGCAGCGTAGTGTGACCGTGGCCCTTCCCAAAGGCGTCTTGATTGCGGTCATCGATTCGGGTGTACGTCACGCGCTCACCGACGGAGGCTACGCAAAGCGGCGGGAACAGGTAGAAGCGGCGACCGGTTTACTGGGTAAGTCCTTGGTAAAAAGTACCGCAGATGAATTGAGCGCGATCAGCGACCCGCTACTCGCTCGCCGCGCTAAACATGTGCAGACAGAAAGCGCTCGTGTGACTGCGCTGGCAGAAGCCTTCGGCGACCATGATTTGGCAAAGATCGCCAAACTTATGCACACGAGTCACCGATCGCTGAGTGAGGACTTTGAAGTCAGCTGCGCAGAATTAGATCAAATAGTGACTCTGGCCATGGACCGAGGGGCAATTGGAGCTCGCATGACCGGCGGCGGCTTCGGCGGTTCGGTCGTCGCCCTCGTAGAGCAAGGACATGCGCAAGCATTTGAAGAAGAGTTGTGCCATGTTCTGCCAAAGATCAACCAAAGCGCGAAGCTGCGATGGGTATCCGCGGCGCAAGGGGCAAGAGCATTAGATCCAGCGAGTCTCGCGAGCCTGACCGAGACCAGTGCGGTTGTTCGATGAACATGCAGCGCAACATAAGCCCTCATCGACGCTATAACCCGCTGACTGATCGGTGGGTGCTTGTCTCGCCGCAGCGAAACAAACGACCGTGGCAGGGCCAGCAAGAAAATACAGCGGAAGCACAAGCCTCTTACGACCCTAACTGCTACCTGTGCCCCGGTAACGAGCGGGCGGACGGCGTAAGAAATCCCAACTATCAGGGTGTGTATGTCTTCGATAACGACTTTCCCGCGCTCCTCGAGCGACAGGGTGAGACGGAAGGAGACTCGACGCCAAGCTCCTCACTGCTTCAAAGCCGAGAAGCCCATGGTTGCTGTCGCGTTATTTGCTACAGCCCAGATCACAGTAAGACCATGGGCTCCATGAACCAGAGCGAACTCCTCGCCGTGGTCAACACCTGGTCTGAGCAAATCTCAGAGCTGCGTCAGCACTTTGAGCATGTTCAGGTTTTCGAAAATCGTGGAGAAACCATGGGATGTTCAAATCCCCACCCCCACGGACAAATTTGGGCAGTAGATCAAGCACCGAGCGAAATAGAACTCGAGTGCAAGCAGCAAGCGGCCTACTTCGCAAAGCATGGGGAAAGACTGCTTTCGGATTACGCCCAGCAAGAACTTGCGGAAGGGGAACGCATTGTCGTTCAAAACGATGACTGGTTAGCAGTTGTTCCCTGGTGGGCAAGCTGGCCTTTTGAGACCTTGCTATTACCCCGATTCTCGGTCAGCCATTTACCGGAATTGAACCAAGGGCAACGGTACTCCTTATGCGACGCGCTTCAGCGCTTGATCGGACGTTACGATGCTCTGTTCGCAACCACGTTTCCCTACTCGATGGGTTGGCATGGAAAGCCATCCTCCGTCAGCGGTGAGCATTGGCAGCTCCATGCACACTTTTATCCGCCGCTGCTGCGCTCCGCCACGGTCAGAAAACACATGGTGGGCTATGAAATGCTCGGCGAAGCACAACGCGATCTAACACCGGAAGACGCCGCTGCGCGGCTAAGGGACGCCCGATGAACCTTCAAATTGCCGTATTTGTTGCCCTCACCGCGACGATCGCATTCCTAACCTTCCGCATATGCCAACGCATGGTCCGAGCGCAAGAGCTCGCCGCCAATCTTAGCGAGGAGGCAAGCGACGCGGGACACCAGGCTGAAAAGGGAAATGCGGAGTACTTTCTTGCAGGACGCAGTCTCGCTTGGTATTTCGTCGCCGGTTCGATCACGCTGACCAACCTCAGCACCGACCAGCTAGTTGGTATGAACGGTAATCAAATGCTGCTGATGGCCTGGTGGGAACTCGCGGCTGTCGCGGGCCTGCTCATTCTTGCCTTTGTGTTCGTACCGATCTACTACCGCAACAACTGCACAACAACGACCGAGCTGTTAGAGCGCCGCTATGGAGCGAAAGGCCTGCGCTCCGCGGTGTCGATCATGTTTATCGCCGGCAATGTGTTGCTCTTTTGTCCGGTGAATTTGTATACCGGTTCCCTATTTCTGAAATCGATGTTCGACCTCGACCTTTCGATTTTTACCCTAGCGGTCGCGCTCGCCCTGCTCGGTTCTTCCTACGCAATTTTCGGTGGCCTGCGCGCGGTGGCGGTTTCCGACTCTATCAGCGGTATCGGACTCCTCGGACTGAGCCTACTCGTCGTCTGGCTGTCGCTAAAGGCAATCGATTTCGACTTTACCGGTATTCCGCCAGAGCGCCTTACGTTGATCGGCACAGCGGACTCAGCAATACCTTGGACTACCCTATTCACCGGCATGATCTTTATTCAGATTTTCTACTGGAGCACGAATCAAACGATCACTCAGCGAGCGATGGCTGCCCCAAATATTCGCGAAGCACAACGAGGCGTGCTCGCAGCCGCAGGTATCCGCTTGCTCATTGTCCCCGCAATTATCGTGATACCGGGTATATGCGCCTACAAACTCTTCGGAGACCTTGGGGACGCGACCTTCGGCCGGGTGGTCGCTGAGTTACTCCCGGACTGGCTATCCGGTGCCTTCGCGGCGATGATGGTCGCGGCAGTCTTAACCACCTTTAATAGCAATCTCAACTCGGCAGTGACCCTATACGTAGTCGATCTGCACGAGCCCTATATTCAGAAAAAGCCCAACATCGCCCGGCTGAATCTGGTGGTGTCTATTCTGTTTGTACTCACCACGCTCGCGCTGGTGCCCGTTTACTCTGGCGCCGACAGCATCATCAACTTAGTGCAGCAGCTGTGGGGATTGCTCAGCATGCCGATCCTTTCCGTTTTTATTGTGGGCCTACTGTTTAGCAATGTAGCAGCGCTAGCCGCCGGCATCGCGCTCGTGGCAGGAGTGCTGCTCTATGCGGTCTTCACATTCTTGTGGACGCCACTGCACTACATCCACCTGATGGCCATCACATTGTTCTTGTGCGTGTCGTTCGCTCTGTTCTTGAACCGCTGGTTGTTTAATCGCCATGCTACGCTTCGGAGTTGGAGCTCAATCTAGCGGACACGGTCTACAAGCGTTCTTCTCCGCTCAACCAGAATCTCGTACACTCTTCCGGAGCCTTTGCGGTATGAGAACACCTCTGATGCATACGTGTAATTCACCTGGGTCTAATCGGAAGCGACCGACGCGAGTCGGGTTGGTCGCGGTTCTTGCTCTGATTGTAGCCGTCAACAGCGGCGCAGAGGAAAGCTCTTCCGGCCAGTCACTGCTTGAGGCCGCCGGTCTTAAACGTCGCCACACGCTTTCATTGGGCGCCACAGTGCTGGATGCGGATGCCAGCATTCAGGCCACATCGAATGGCCTGGTACCAGTAGCGATAAGTTTGGACGAACTTGGCATTACCGATGCCTACAACTCCTACTATTTGGAGTACCGCTATCGTTTGAACTCCCGTTGGTCGACCTTCATTGGTGGCTATCGGTTTAGTGGATCTGGCCAACGCATTCTTGCGAGGGATTTTAACTACGCAGGTGTAGAGTTCACCGCCGGAGCAGAAATTGATGGGGATTTGACCGCCGACGCTTACATGGTCAACGTGCTCTACAGTGTTTACGAATCCGATGCGGTAGAGATTCAACTCGGCGGTGGGCTTCATGCGTTTGATCTAAATGCTGAAATTGAAAGCGAGGTTTTCGTAGGAGAAGCGAACACTACCGTATCGGAAGCAGCGGAGACGCTGCTCGCTCCGATCCCCAATTTTCGAGGGTCAGCGTCTTGGGCCCTAAACGAGCGGTTCAGTTTTACCGCTGTTGGCGGCTGGTTATCAGCCAACATCGACGACTTTGAGGGCGCCTTCACCTATGCGCACCTGCGCGGCCATTACCGGGTAAACGATAAGGTCGCGCTCTCTCTGGGCTACCTATACAACGAGGTCGATGTGACCGAGAAGCGGGAACGGGGCGACCTCGTCTACGACGTGATTTTCAAAGGCCCCTCCCTCACGCTTACCTTCGGATTTTAGGACCGCCGTGAACCACTCCTCCCGGTGACAACGTACTTCATACTTTGACGCTTGGCTATTTACGTTAGAGGGTTTCGCAAATGGGGTACGTACTGATTCACCACACGGGCTGCGGCTCTTCTAAAAAGGGGCTCGCCCTGCTTGAGGAAAACAGCGTCGCAGTGGAAGTTCGTAAATACATGAGCAAGACGGAGCGACTCAGCGAACAAGAGCTTCGCGACATCGCCAAAAAGATGGGCAAAGTAAGCCCGCGCGAATTCTTGCGGGTGAAGGATGCGGAAAAGTACGGTTTGGCGGAGACCGCCTCCGACGACGAGGTGTTTGCAGCCATGGCCGAAGAACCAAAACTGATCCAACGGCCTATCGGGATTAACGGGCGCAAAGCCGTGCTGGGACGTCCGAACGATCGTCTCTTATCGATTGTTTAAGCGACAGCCGATCGGCGCAGAAATACCATTACTTTTAATCGATCCATGTACCCAGGATTCACCGTCTAGCCAAGGTCACTGGGTAAGCTCTCTAAGGCGAGTTTCTAGGCAATGTCTCTAGTTCGGGTCTCTTGTTCGGGCCTCTTGTTCGTGTGTCTCGCTAACGTCGCTAGGCAAGAGCCAGGATGAACCCGCAGACGGCTTATCCTGTATTGCGCATACCTGCGGCCACACCGGCAATGCTGATTAAGAGTGCAGACTTAGCTTCCCTGGTTGCTTCAGTCACTTCCCCGTCCGAGCTCTGATCCTGACCCTCGCGATAGCGTTTCAGTAGTTCCGCCTGTAACAAGTTTAATGGGTCGGTATAGACATTCCTCAAAGAAAGGGACTCCCGAGCCCAATGGGAAGCCTCGAGGAGCTGTCGCTGTCCGAGCAGTTTCAAGATCACCGTTTTATCGTGCTCAAACTGGGTGCGGAGTCCGTCTCCGATCGCTAACAGCCGCTCATCGACCAATTTACTGTCGTAGTGAAGGGAAATGCGCGGTTCGGTCTTGCTATAAACCATCTCCAGCATAGAAAGACGCGTTTCAAAAAACGGCCAAGAGCGAACCATCTCAGCGATGAGTTCCTTGCCGCTGGCGCCATCCTCAGCCCCTTGATCGTTAGCGTTCACGCCGCCAACTGAGAACTCAAGCTCTTCACCAAGAGCAGCACCCGCGCCCAGCCAGGAAGGCAGCATGAGGCGAGTTTGCATCCAGGACATAATCCAGGGAATAGCGCGTAGCGACTCGATTCCACCACCTACTTTGCGACGGGTGGGTCGGGAGGCCAGTGGCAAATCACCCAATTCACCTTCCGGGGTTGCCTGACGGAAGTAGTCAATGAATTCGGGCGTCTCTCGGACCACTGATCGATAGGATGCGCAAGCTTTGTCCGCCACGCGATCCATCAGTGAGCGCCACTGCTTATTTGGGTTGGGTGGGCGAACGGACTGGGCTTCTAGCACCGCACTGGCGTAGAGGGCGAGGGTTTTGACCGCGAGCCCGGTCATGCCCAGCTTGATTCTTATCATCTCGCCCTGCTCGGTCACCCGAAAACCTCCTTCGAGTGTTCCCGGAGGTTGGCTGAGAAGCGCGGCGCGCGCTGGGGCACCACCGCGGCCGATCGTGCCCCCACGGCCGTGGAAGAGCTGCAAGCGAACCTGGTGATCGGCGCAAACCCGCCCGAGCGCCTCCTGTGCCCGATACTGCGCCCAACCGGCGGCAAGAATACCCGCGTCTTTTGCCGAATCGGAGTAACCGATCATGACCATCAACTGCTTTGGCAGCTTTCCGATTTTTGCTTCATAGGATAAGTAGTCTTGGATGACTGCAGGAGCTCTATCGAGGTCATCGAGTGTTTCAAACAGAGGCACAACCGGTAGGTCTGCCGCACCGCCGGACATTTTGAGTAGAAGGCGCACCGCGAGCACATCGGAGACCTGCCTCGCCATTGAGATGATGTAGCAAGCCAAGCTACCCGGGGGTTGCGCTGCGACCAAGCGGCACGTTGCCAAGACTTCCTGTGTGTCATCGCTTGCTCGCCAGTCGAGCGGTATCAAGGGGCGCGGGTTCGCAAGCTCCTCGCGCAGCCATTGCTGGCGTCGATCCTCACTCCAATCCGTATAACTACCAAGTCCGAGCCACTCCGTGACTTCGGCCAGCGCCTGCGTGTGTCGCTCCGAGTGTTGGCGAATGTCGAGCCGCAATAGATTGGCTCCAAAGCAGCGAACTTGGCGCAGTAGGTCGAGCAATCCACCGTTCGCTATTCCCTGCATGCCGCAGCCGCTTAGCGATTCATAGCAAAGCTTGAGCGTTTCCCACATAGCCGCGGTGTCGTAAGCCGGCTCATGATGGCTTTTGTCTTCGCTTCGCAAAGCAACTTCGATGAGCTGCTTTTCCTGGCGCACCCGTTCCCGAAGTTCACCTAAGGCCTTACGGTAAGGCTCACGATGGTGATCGGTGACCGCTAGAAGCTCCTCGGAAGCCGCGCTCATCGACAATTCCTGCACCAGCTGATCAAGAGACTGCTCATACAGGGCCGCCGCCTGCCAACGACCAAGTAGCAGTACTTCAGCGGTCACAGCGGCGGTAACAAAAGGATTTCCATCGCGATCACCGCCCATCCAGGATGAGAACTGAATCGGTGCCGCATCTAATGGGAGGCGTTTACCCGTCACGTGCAATAACGCTTCATCCAGCCTGCGTAGAAAGTTGGGCAAGGCTTCCCAAAGAGAGTTTTCCACTACCGCCAAGCCCCACCGGGCCTCATCGACCGGCGTCGGCCGCTCCTGACGAAACTCCTGCGTATGCCATAGCTGGCTGATCCACTCCCGCAAACGGCGTTGCGTCTCACGGCGATCAAAATCGGTAAGCATCGGGTTTTCTAGCTTGGCTAAACAGTCAGCTACAGCTTCGTGTTTGTGGATCAGAGAACGACGGGTTATTTCCGTTGGGTGAGCGGTCAACACCAACTCAACGTGCAGCTTTGCTACCGCATCAAAAATTCCCTGCTCGTCGAGTCCGTGCGCCTCCAGTAGCAGCAGCGTTTCACGCAGGGAGCGACTGGCGGAGTTACTCTTGTCCATCTCTCTGGACAAGCTGTGGTGCTGTTCAGCGATATTGGCAAGATTCAAAAACTGCGAGAAAGCCCTTGCGATGGGCGTGAGCTCCTCGGTAGGGAGCGCACTAAGCATAGCTTCGAGTTCGGTCCAGCTGTCCTCCCGACCAGAGCTCGCACCCTTGGAAAGCAGGCGGACCTTTTCTACGCGTGCGAGAAAGTCATCGCCACGGTCGGCGGCCATCACCTCACCGAGCAGGCTTCCGAGTAAGCTGACGTTTGATCGCAGTGAACGATAACTCTCGGTGTGCTGCTCCAGATCGCCGGAGGCGCGTCCAGCGCGCGGATCATCGGTTTCTGGCTCCGATGTTGGCTCCGGCTTCCGTACTTCGCCCTCCGCCTTTTCGGAGTTCGCCGCCGCATCAGCCGTGCGCTCGCTTGGCTTCATTGTTCGTTCCTCGCCGTTACCGTCCCTAAGCTTCTATCAAACGGCTTTTGCGAGACTAATGAAAAGAATACCTACCCAGAATAGTGCGCCACGTCCGTTCCTGCCAGCGCGGAAATATTGAGTAAGCCCCGAGTGGTGATTGAGGGGGTGACGATGTGCGCTCGATTCCCCATGCCCATCAAAATCGGACCAACCTCTAGAGCACCACCGCGCATCTTTAGGATATTTCGCACCCCGGAAGCCGCATCACCATAGGCGAATACAAGTACGTTAGCCGGACCCTCTAAGCGTGAGTGGGGAAAAATTCGGGCACGTAACTCCGGGTCTAGCGCGGAGTCGGTGTGCATCTCGCCCTCGTAGGCGAAATCTGGCGCGCGTTCCTCCAAGATTCTCAGGGCCTCGCGGACTCGCCGGCCGCTATCGATATCAAGGTTTCCAAACTGAGAGTGAGAACACAAAGCGATGTTTGGCTTCAGACCGAAGCGCCGCACGTGGTTCGCGGCCGCCATCACCGAATCGGCGATTTGTTCTGGAGTGGGCTCCGGGTGCACGTGCGTGTCCGCAATAAACAGTGGGCCATCCTCTAGAATCATCAACGATAAAGCGCCACGGGGTTCGTAACCGTCCCGAGCCAGGATTTGGTCTACGTAGTTTAAATGCCACAGATATTGGCCGAAGGAACCGCACACCATGCTATCCGCATCGTTGCAATAGACCATAATCGCGGCGATGGCAGTCGTGTTCGTGCGCATGATCACTTTGGCCAAATCCGGAGTAACTCCTTCTCTAGCCATTAAGTCGAGGTAGGCTTCCCAGTACTTTCGGTGGCGAGGATCGTCTTCCGGATTGACGATTTCGCAGTCCACGCCCGGTTGGAAGGTAAGGCCGGCGCGCTCACAGCGCCGCGCAATGATCTCCGGCCGACCGACAAGAATCGGAAGGTCGTTCATCTCTTCCAAAACCGCCTGGGCCGCTCGCAGCACGCGCTCGTCTTCCCCTTCGGCGAAAACAATTCTTCGCTGGGAGCGTGCCGCAGCGGCAAACACCGGCCGCATCAACAACGCCGAACGGAACACGGAGCTGTCCAAACGCTCGCGGTAAGCATCGAAGTCTTCAACCGGACGGGTAGCCACGCCCGTTTCCATTGCCGCTCGAGCGACAGCGGTAGCTACCTCACCGGTAAGCCTTGGATCAAAGGGCTTCGGGATGAGGTAGTCAGCGCCAAATACAAGCTGCTCGCCCCGATAGGCGTCAGCGGCTTCTGCGCTGGTGGTCGCTCGCGCCAAAGCCGCGATACCATCAATGCAAGCGAGCTGCATCTCGTCATTGATTTCCGTGGCACCGACGTCGAGCGCGCCGCGGAATATGAACGGGAAACACAGGACATTATTGACTTGATTCGCATAATCGGAACGTCCGGTCGCGATGATGGCATTGGGGGATACCTCACGCACGAGATCGGGCAGTATCTCCGGCACCGGGTTAGCAAGCGCGAAGATAATCGGGCGCGCCGCCATCGCCTTAACGTGGTCCTGGGTAAGCACCTGAGGCCCGCTGAGGCCTAAGAAAAAATCCGTTCCTTCGATAACGTCATCAAGCGAGCGTAAGTCAGTCTCCTGGGCAAACGCGGCTTTTTGCGGATTCATGTCGTCCTCGCGACCGCTGTACACCAACCCGTGCAAGTCACACAGCCAAACGTTTTCCCGTCTCACACCGAGTTTCAGCAGCATGTTGAGGCAGGCGATTCCGGCGGCGCCGCCGCCAGTGGATACGATCTTAATGTCAGAAAACGTTTTTCCGGTAATCAACAAAGCGTTTTTAAGCGCCGCTCCCACGACAATGGCAGTCCCGTGTTGGTCGTCGTGAAATACGGGAATGTTCATTCGTTCCCGACATCGCTGTTCCACGATGAAACAGTCCGGCGCTTTTATGTCTTCCAGATTGATCGCTCCAAAGGTGGGCTCCATGGCACAAACAATGTCTGCGAGCTTCTCTGGATCTGATTCGTTGAGTTCAATATCGAAACAGTCAATACCGGCGAAGTTCTTAAACAGTACCGCTTTGCCCTCCATCACCGGCTTTGCCGCTAGACCGCCGATGTTGCCGAGCCCAAGTACAGCACTACCGTTACTAACGACCGCAACGAGGTTGCCTCGAGCGGTATATTGGGCGGCTTTCGCCGGGTCTTTCCCAATCTCTAAACTCGCCTCTGCCACCCCGGGCGAATAGGCGCGGGCGAGGTCACGACCGTTCGCCAGAGGCTTGGTCGCTCGGATTTCCAGCTTTCCAGGTTTCGGAAACTCGTGGTAGGCAAGCGCCGCATCTCGCGCCGCCTGCCGGGTTTTTTCGTCGGTCATAGGTGCCACCCGAAAGATTGGTGGCGGATTATAGACTAGGCGCCTGTCGGATTCGGACCACGGAGTCGCTTCGAATCAGTAAAAAGTTGTCACTCCTCGAGCTCCGCGAGCGCCTGCGCTAACTCGCTAACCATCTCGTCGAAGACCTCGATGGTCGCGTAGACCGGCTCCGGAGTTGTCATGTCTACGCCGGCTTTCTTCAGAAGTTCGATCGCGTAGTCGTTCGAGCCGCTCTTGAGCATCGTAATAAATCGATCGCGGGCCGGCTCGCCTTCCGCAAGAATGCTCTTTGCCAGTGCCGTGGCCGCGACGAAGGAGGTCGCATACTGATACACGTAAAAATTGTCCGTGCGCATGAAATGAGGAATACGACTCCATTCACTGGCATTCAGAGGATGAATGTTTACCGCATCGCCGTAAAAGTCTTGATAAACGTCTACGTAGATTTGATTGACCGAGTCTTTGGTGAGTGCCTCTCCCGCTTCAACCGCGGCATGCGCTCGCATCTCGAAATCGGCGAAGGATGCCTGCCGGTAAAACCCGCCGCGAAACTGATCAAGATAGGTTTGCAGCAAGTACACCCTTTCAAGCGGATCCTCGGACTCCGCAAGCATTTTTTGAAACAACAGCGCCTCATTCGTCATGGAAGCCACCTCGGCCACAAAGGTGGTGTAGTAGCCGTACACCTGCGGCTGTGCCGCTCGCGTCATGTAGGAGTGGATAGAGTGGCCGTATTCGTGCGCAAGCGTGGAGACATCGCTCAGCGTGCCCTGGTAATTCATGGACAGATAGGGTTTTGAGCTATAGGTCCCCCAAGAATAGGCACCACCGCGTTTGCCAAGGTTTTCGTATGCATCTACCCAGCCATCGTCAAAACCAAACCAGTAAAGCTTGAGGTACTCTTCTCCCATCGGAGCAAGCGCATCGGCGACGATAACTTTCGCGTCCTCAAAACTGAGGTCTTTATAGGCGGGCTCGACCAGTGGTGCGTATAAGTCCCAGATTTCCAGCTGATCGACACCCAATTTCTGCTGGCGCAGCTTCAGATAGCGCTGTAGTGGCCCCGCTCCCTCTTTAACAGCCGCAACCAGATTGAGATACACCTCCCTAGGAATCGCCGAAGAGTAGGTGGCCGCATGCAGTGCCGAATCAAAACCGCGTGCCTTGGCTTCGAAGATCTGCGCTTTCACGTGTCCCTCGTAGTTGGCCGCCAGAGTATTACCCAAGCGTTCGTACTCGGTGAACAAACCGATCCACGCCTCCTTACGCAAACGGCGATCTTCCGAACTGAGAAACGCACCGTAGCTCGATTTGGTCAGATCGACCGTCTCGCCTGCTTCGTTAACCACCGTACCGAAGCTAAGGTCTGCATTGTTGAGGGAAGAAAAGACGTTGCTGAACTTCGCGAGCGGATCAGCCGCCATGGCTAACAGTTGTTCCTCTCGCTCCGACAATGTGTAGTCCCGCATCCGAGACGTTTCGGCAAAGAAGTGACGATAAACGGCGAGCTCCGGTGCCTCCTCGATCATTGCGTCTAGCCGCTGCGGCTCAATGGCGAGGAGTTCGGGAGAAAAGAACGCCGTTTGCTCGTTGTAGCTGGCCGATAAAGCACGGGACCTCGAAAATCGTCCGCCATTTTCACTGTTTCGTTGATCCTCAAAGGAACTCAGCCCGGCAAAGACGTAGAGGTTGCCTAGCACCGTGGCCGCACGCTCCTCCGCCTTGAGTGCGGCAAGGAGGGTCTCACCGCTTTCCGCTAGCCGGCCTTTGTAGGCAGTGACCGCTTCTGTCAGTTCAGGTAGGCGTGCAACGTCGGCTTCCCACGCCGACCAGTCTGCATACATCGAGCTTAAATCCCACCGGTACTGACTGGGCACCTCCGATCGCTCAGGGATGCTTTCGGCCGCAAGCGACCCACTCACTGTTAGCGGAAGCGAAACGACAATAGAGGCAAACAAGCCGAGCCAAAGAGTGGTTCTTAGAGGGCGTTGAGCGGGCGACATGTGTTCATTCTCCAAATCAATTGAGCGCCTGATAGCAGCAAAAGGTTGATTCAAGCAACCAGTATGCGATCAACGGCAGCAAAGCTGCGATAACCTGTAGAGCAAGCTGGTCGGACTACCTCGCGTTTGAGACTTTTTGCTTCCCAACCCAGGCGAAGTGACGGGCTAGCGCATCTTCGGCGAGCAGCTTCTCTAGCGTATTGAACCTTTTCGCAAGGGTCATTTCGTCAAAGGTTCTATGAATCCCCGAATGGCAGGGTCGGCAGATGCGAACGCCAATATTCAACTCTTCCTTCGAAAAGTGGGTCCGAAAAAATCGCCGTCGGTGCACTTTCTTAGGCAAAAGGTGATGAAAGGTCAGGCGAGTTTCGCGACCACAGGTGGCGCAGCGCTCAGGTGTGGCATCACGGTACTCGGACTTAATTGCGCAACCCTCTCGACCGGTTTCGGGCCCGACCGCTTTCAAGGTCTCCACTTCATCTCACCCAAATTAGTGACCTACATTTCACCCGCTATTTACTCGGAGCTCCCTCGGCATTCTCTCGGCTGTCTCTCGGCATTCTTTCAGCACTCTACCGGGGCTCCCGCTGCGCTCTCTCGCCAATCATCCACGAATCGCCCGCTAGCTGCCCTGGATGACCAGCCGTGGCGCTGTAGCGCCGAGAAAATTCTATTCCCATTAGAACAGTAATGCCTCTTGAATCGGAACTCGCTCCTCAACCTGAAACGCCGCGTTGGGTGAGGACAAATCCTCTTTTTCGGGCGAGAGATTTGACAGGGTCAGACCGAGCAAACGGACGCCACGATCAACGGGCAATAGACGTTCAAGCAACTGGCGTCCCAGTGTGCGAAATTGCTCCTCACTGTCGATCGGCTGTGCCTCCGAATGTGCCCGCGTCAGCTGATGAAAATCTCGATAGCGGAGCTTGAGCGTCACTGTTCTGCCTGTCGCTTCGCTTTGCTCGATTCGCCGCCAGACCGTATGCGCAATCTCATCGAGCGAGGCGATCAGTTCCTGCGCTGAGTGTAAGTCGTCCGAATACGTTCGCTCTGCCCCAATAGATTTACGTTCTCTATGTGCTTTCACAGGACGATCATCGATGCCTCTCGACGCACGATAGAGATAGTGGGCCATCTTGCCGAAGTGCCGTTCTAACTCTTCCAGGGATCGGGCGCGAAGATCGGCGCCGGTTCGGATGGCAAGTCTCGTCATTTTCTCGGCCGTTCTCGGTCCAACACCGTGAAAACGCCGAATTGGCAGAGTAGCGACAAATTCCGGACCTTCTTGCGGGCGGATAACGAATATTCCGTCGGGTTTGTTTTGATCGGAAGCGATTTTTGCCAGGAATTTGTTGTAACTAACCCCGGCGCTCGCCGTCAGCGCCAGCTCTTCCCGTATCGCAGAGCGTATTTGCTCCGCAGCTACCGTCGCGCTTCCAGCTTCCGAGCGATCTGCGCTCACATCCAGGTAAGCCTCGTCGAGGGCGAGCGGTTCAATGGTGTCGCTAAAACGGGCGAAAATCGAATGGAGCGCGCGTGAGACGTCGCGGTAAACATCGAAGCGTGGAGCTACAAACACCAGGTCGGGGCAACGCCTCCGCGCGATCGCGCCGGGCATGGCGGACTTCACACCATAGCGTCTCGCCTCATAGCTTGCAGCGGCAACGACTCCCCGCTTGGCAGAACCACCCACGGCGAGAGGTACCCCGCGAAGCTCTGGATTATCGCGCTGCTCGACGCTCGCATAGAACGCGTCCATATCGATGTGCAGAATCTTGCGCACGTGGCTCTGGTTTTCTTGCGCCATACAGCGATACTAGGAACACACGACCACGCTCGCAAGAGGAGCTTCGATGAGCCGTTTTTACAGTCGACTAGATCGCCGTTATACCGTGTTTTTTTCGCCGCTGATGCTGGCACTGGTATTGGTTTTATTGAGCGCTCCTCAGGCCGGCAAGGTGCTGGCGCAAAACACCGCGAAACCAATTCTGCACGGTCGGCATTGGGCGGCCATCACAGGAAAACCGCTGGCGGCAAG
>JBCCQO010000004.1:0-29701 GCA_039024595.1 Pseudomonadota bacterium
ACGCTCTGTCGGATCCGCATGCTCCGCATCTCTCCCAAAAGATTTGGAACGGTGTGCGTGCGGGCAACACTATTACCCCATAAGCCCTGCGTAAGCGTGACATTTGCGAGTTTATCCAGTCCCGCTTCGTCGAAATTGCCGTTGGAGTAAACGTCCAGATCGAACTCACATTCGGCGCCGCTTCGATCACAGTCGAGGAGGTGCTGAACCCGATCACTGGCTTTCAACAAATCCAAATTCGGCTTGAAAAGAACAGAGATGCCCAGGTGCGCATGAAAATCGATGGCTTCATCGAAGCTGTCGTCGACACACTTGAGCACCCCATCGGAATCGAGCTCGAACCAGGGCAGCTCAGCCAGCGCCCGGTAACCACGGTAGCGGTGTGTGCCCAGCGGGCCTTTGCCACTATCGTTTGCCTCGCGAACACGCTGTGCAGCCAAGGCGGCTTTGTCCTCGTTCTCGTAGGTACGTTGCTCCGACCGATCGGCGCATGAGGCCGCAACGAACGCAGCCCCCAGGGTGCTCAGGAAATCCCGACGTCGCACGACTAGCTAGCGCCCTTGTGACGATGAACTGACGGAAAGTCTCTACGCGAACTGATTTACACCCGTTAAAGACTCAGACATCGCCCAAAGCCTGTGGGCGGACTCGCGATCAATTGCGTGCTCGTTAATTCCCTGATAACGAGCGGTTGGGCTGTCTACTTCCGTGGGCGCCGCGATGTCACAGTCTTCGCAATACACTCCCCCCATGCCTGCGAGTTTGGGCGACGTCGCTGCCCAGATAGTCGTGCTCGCCCCCTGCTCGGGAGACTTAAAAATCTCGTTCACATTGCCTTCTTCATCAATCCAGCCAAATTGAATCATTTCTTCGCGGGGAAGATGACGCTGCAACGGCGTCATGATGCCGCCGGGATGAACGGCAAACACCCGAACCCCATCTGCAGCGCCAAGTTGATCGAGCTCAACCGCAAACAAGCTGTTCGCCGTTTTCGCCTGTCCGTACGCGACCCACTTGTGGTAGTCCTCGCTTTCGAACATTGGGTCATCCCAGCGAATGGGCGAAAGTTTGTGGCCTGTAGAGGATAGAGATACCACTCGAGCTCCGCCGTCTGCCGCCAGGGACGGATAAAGATGATTGGTCATAACGTAATGGCCAAGGTGGTTCGTTGCGAACTGGATTTCCCAATTGTTTGCGACCCGCGTTTCCGGGCAGGCCATCACCGCCGCGTTGTTAATCAAGATATCGATAGAGCGGCCAGAGGCGTTAAAGCCTTCGCAGAAGGCAGCGACGCTTTTGAGATCAGACAGATCCAAATCGAGGACTTCTGCCTTCGATCCAGCCTCGCCCAAACCAGCGAGCTCCTGTTTCGCATGATCTACTCGTCGCGCGGGCACGACGACTTCGGCGCCTGCACTGAGCAACGCGCGAGTGGTTTCCAGACCGAGGCCAGAATAACCTCCGGTCACTACGGCGAGTTTGCCGGAAAGGTCGATACCTTCGATCGCCTCCAGAGCGGTAGTGTCGCGATTGAATCCCGATCCTATTGGTTGTTGTGTCGTGCTCATATGAGGCTCCTCGGATTTGCTTTTATAAAAGTGCGGGTCTTGGATTATGCAGCGCTTTTGCGGCCCGGTGCTATTGATCGAGAAAAATTATTCTGCCTTCGGAAAGCGGCCGTTAGGTGTTTGCAATTCGGCAAGAAGTAGTCCGACTGGCACCGATCGGTTATCGTGCACACTGTATCTTTTGGATCTTTGCCCGTGAGTTTCTTCAGCGAGCTGAAACGCAGAAACGTATATCGCGTTGCCGGTGTTTATGCCGTAGTCGGCTGGCTGTTAGTGCAGGTCGCAGCAACGGTCGAAGACGCCATCACGCTTCCAGGCTGGTTCGACGCGGTCGTGCTCTCCTTCCTGGTAATCGGCTTTCCCATCGTTCTGATATTTGCCTGGGCGTTTGAGTTGACCCCAGAGGGCATTAAGCGAACCTCGGCGGTCTCGGAAGACGATAGCATCACCGCTCGGACCGGTTCCAAGCTCGATGTGCTGCTCGTGGTAGCCCTGTTCGCCTTCGCCGGCGCCATTATCTTACCGCGCTTTCTGCCACACGAAACCACGGGCTCAGACGCCCGCAAGACTGATTCGGTGAGCGTGCAATCGGATGAGGCACCGCTGCCGGTCACTCCCCCGCCGCCTGCCGATTCACGGGCGTCGATTGCTGTTCTGCCCTTTGCCGACCTATCTCCCGAGGGTAATCAAGAATACTTCGCCGATGGCGTATCCGAAGAGCTGCTAAACGTGCTCGCGAAGGTCAAAGGCATGCGGGTAGCGGGCAGGACGTCCTCATTCGCTTTCAAGGGTCGCAACGAGGACCTACGGGAGATCGGCGAGGTGTTAGGCGTGGCTCATATTCTAGAGGGCTCGGTCCGCTCGCAGGGAGATCGAGTTCGCGTGACCGCGCAGCTTATCCAGGCAAGCGATGGCTTTCACCTCTGGTCGGAAACCTATGACGGTGATCTAACCGACATTTTCGCGGTACAGGACGATATTGCGGAGAAAATTCTGATTGCGATGAAAGAGGTGCTGGGCGTTTCAGAGGCACCGAAAGTGGCCTCGGCGACGCGTACCGATATCAATGCTTACAACTTGTTTCTCGAGGCGAGGGACCTGATTACTGCGCGCACTCGGGAAACGCTCGAGCGCGCCATGGATCTGCTGAACGAAGCAATTGCTATCGACAACGCCTACGCGCCGGCGTTCGCGGCGAGGGCGCAGGCATTTATTTTGTTGTCGGATCGACCTTCTTCCTACGGGGATCTACCCGCTAAGCAAGCCCATGAGCAAGCGCAAAGCGATATCGACAAAGCTTTAGCTCTTGATCCTGATCTTGCCCAGGGTTTTGCAGTGCGAGGGCTTCTCGAAAACGACGTCGGTCGTCGAACAGCGGCGGCAGGCAGTTTTAGGGAGGCTTTAGCGCTCAACCCAAGTTCCTTGGATGCGCGCCTCTGGTTGGCGAACAGCCTTTATGAAAGCGGCTTGGTCTTTGACTCGATAACAGAGCTGCAAAAGCTGCTCGATATCGATCCGTTGTTTGGCCCTGCTGCTAATAATTTGATGGTCACTTTGGATGATGTCGGCCAATACGAAGAGAGCACTCGGTTCGCGCAGCAGATTGCGGATCGTTTGCGCGATCCGCAGTTGTCTGTCCGATTTCGGACCCGTGTGGCCCGCCTTACCGACGGTCCGGCGAGCGCAATTCAAGTGGCGCTTGATTTGGGCGTCGACAAACTCTCTACCGGAGCAGCCGGACAGCTCGTTGTAGACTTCGAAACGCTGGGCATTGATATTGTGTCCGAGGGCTTATCGCCGCCGGCACCTTTGTATCAGCCATCGATCACCGCAGCCTTGGGTAGAAGCGAGGCAGCCGTGGAAGACGCCCTTGAGCTTATCGAGAAAAATCCCCTATTCGCCGCGGCTCACGCTATTTACCTAGAGGTTCTATCCACGGCCGGTCACGACGCTACGGTCATCGAGCACTTCGATAGGGAATACAGCGGTGACTTGAATATCCTTTCCGAAAAATTAACCGCCTATGCGCTCGATGGCGTCCCGCCCTATATGGAACTCGCACTCGCCGCGAAGGCCACTGGCGAAGACTCACTGTACGACGAGGCTATGAACGCCTGGCGCCGAACGACAGACCGCTTTCGTGCCGGAGGGTCCGCCTCCGGGCCCCGCGATGTTGATGATGCCCGCTACTGGGCCATGCAGGGAGACGCAACAAAAGCGGTGAGTTTTCTGACAACGGCCTATGAGAAGGTTGGCTACATCCCCGTCTCAAATTTTCGACAGCGAGCATTTTCTGCCATAAAAGAAAACGAGGCTTTCGTGAAAATCTTCGAGAAGAATCTGGTCCGAATCAACGAGGAACGGGCAAAGCTGAATCGCGACCCATTGGATGCAAGTTTCTTTGACTAAGCGCTGACTAAGAAGCGCGGGACCTGGCAAGGATCATACGGGCTGGCATAGCTTTTCGAGCTCAGCTTTGGTCCTGTAGGACTCGTTCCGAAGGAGCTCATCGAAACGAAATACGTTTTACGATGGGCCGGAGTGCTGTTTCATTCGGTACTCCAGATGGACGAATTGCGGTAGTAAGCTACCCGTCGCCTGAATCACGCGCGGGCTTTGAGGAGATAGTGAGGAATGTCGTTCTTGTCTTTTTTTCTTGCCATGCGAGTCTTCTCACGTTTGGCGAGAATCGCGAGTGCCAGTATTTTCGGCGTACTGCTTATGGCAAGCAGCCCAGCTGGCGCAGCACATCACGCCGTTGACGAAAGCGGGGCTGCTTCGCCCGAATTTCAGATACGCTTTTCCCAGACCCTGGGCGACACTCCCCAGGATGGCCGCCTTCTGCTGATGCTGTCCAACACAGATCGGGACGAGCCCCGTTTTCTCATCAACAACTCGCTGGATACGCAGCTTATTTTTGGCCAGAACGTCGAAGCTTGGAAACCCGCTGAAGTCGCGGTGATCGATTCCGATACGCTGGGCTTTCCGATTACTTCTGTCGTGGAAGTCCCGCCGGGGCGTTACTACGTGCAGGCGCTGTTGAATCGTTATCACACGTTTCACTTGTCCAACGGCAAGGTTGTCAGCTTGCCCCCTGATCGCGGTGAGGGGCAGCAGTGGAATCGAAAGCCCGGTAACTTTTTGTCTACGCCTTTCGCTGTCGACATTGGAGGACCTAATCAAGTTATCGAAGTAGTGTTGGATCAGGTGATTCCGGAAATCGATCCACCCCGGGACTCAGAGTTCATAAAACACGTTCGCATGCGCAGCAAGCTGCTGTCTGATTTCTGGGGCGAAGACATCTATCTGGGTGCAAATGTGCTGTTGCCCAAGGGCTTTGCTGAGCATCCGCAAGCGCGCTATCCGCTGATGGTATTTCACGGGCACTTTCCTCGTACGATTGGTGATTTCCGAACGGAGCCACCGGACGAGGACCTCGAGCCGATCTATAGCAAGCGCTTCGACATAGAGGGCTACAACATTATCCAGCAGCAAGAGGCTCACAATAATTACCTGCGCTGGGTGTCCGAAGACTTCCCTCGATTCCTGGTGCTTGAGATCCAGCACCCAACGCCGTACTACGACGACTCCTATGCGGTGAATTCGGCGGCTCAGGGGCCCTATGGGGATGCGATCAATCACGAACTCATTCCCTTTATCGAAGAGAAGTTCCGTGGGCTAGGAGAGGGTTGGGCGCGCTTTACCTATGGCGGTTCGACCGGTGGCTGGGAGGCAATGGCGACGCAGGTTTTTTACCCGGAGATGTTTAACGGTGCCTTTATTGCCTGTCCGGACCCCATCGATTTTCGTGCTTTTACATCTATAAATATCTACGAGGACGACAACGCTTACTTTTACGACAGCGACTTTCAGAAGATTCCCCGCCCCGGCCATCGGGATTACCTCGGCGCCGTTCATGCGAGCATCAAGGACTACAACGATCTTGAGCGTGTGTTAGGCGATAAAAATCGGTCCACGCAACAGTTTGATATTTGGGAGGCAACCTATTCACCGGTTGATGACGAGGGCTACCCGAAAGATCTGTGGGATCCGGAGACGGGCAAGATTGATAAGAGCGTCGCCAACTATTGGCGGGAGAACTTTGACCTCGGTTACATCTTGCGCAGAGATTGGGAAACCTTGGGCCCGAAGCTGCAAGGTAAGTTACATATCTACACCGGCGACATGGACAACTATTATTTGAACAACGCGGTGTACCTAGTCGAGGACTTCCTAAAAAGCACAACGGAGCCTGCCTACGATGGAGAGGTAGCTTATGGAGATCGTGCAGAGCACTGTTGGAACGGTGACCAGGAGAATGGAAATCATCTTTCCCGGCTTCGCTACAACAGCATGTACTTGCCGCGAATCTTGGAACGAATCAAGGACAGCGCTCCGGTCGGCGCCGACCTAACGAGTTGGCGATATCCTTAGGTCGGCAAGCCCTTTTTTACTGCGGCGCTTACTTCCCTTTCCTTCCCGTCCCTCCCCTCCACTTCCTTGGCTCGTATCTTCGACGTGGCCTAGTTCCTGGGCTGTGCGAACAGGGTCATGTAGGTTAGGCCAATAAAGTTTCTCAGCTTTCTGTGGCTTAGCTAACCCTTTGATCGCTTGAATATGGCATTATCTCGCCGCCGTTACGAGTGATCCTCCTGCGGCAAGAACAATGATGGGTCCGTGGCTCGAACTGAGCCCGCGGCAAGAACAATAAGGTGTTGAGTGTTCCCTGTTCGATCGCTAGATAATCGCTTGTTAGCGATCACGCTGACTAACCTCGTGCTGTTTTCTCCGACGGCGCTTTCTTTGGTAGAAGAGGCGGTACCTGCCGACGACGGCGTGTCGCCAGTAGGGCTTGAACCGCAGCAAGTCTGCGCCGATGGCGCCTGTACGATTACCTATCCGGCCAGTTTCTTTAAACGCTACGCCCCGATTAACGCGCTCGACATGGTGAATAATCTTCCTGGCTTTGCCTTAGATGACGGCGATACAGAATCTAGAGGGTTCGGGGGTGCGGCCGGAAACGTTGTGGTCAACGGTGCCAGAATTTCCGCTAAGACTGAAGCTCCCTCCGCCATTTTAGGGCGCATACCGGCGGCCGATGTTGACCGCATTGAGGTGATTCGCGGTCAAGTGGGCGGTCTCGATCTGCGTGGGCAAAATGTCGTTGCCAACGTTGTTCGCCGCGGTGACGCCTCCTCCGGAGCCTGGTCGGGCGGGACATCTACCTACGATCCAGGCGGCGGTGTTTATCCCTTTGGTGAGTTGAGTTACAGCACGGCTCCAAGTTTTGGCGAATTCACCATGGCACTGGCCGCTAGTGACGGAAAATCGATTCGCGAGCGGCAAGAGCGACTACTCGGAGCGGACGGAACTCTGAACGAGCGGCGTTTCGAAATCAGCGATGAGGACGAAGAGAACTACAACGCAACGCTAAATGCAGTAACGCAGTTCGGCGACTGGCGCGTAGCGGCAAATTTGGGCAAAGACTACTTCCTAGGCGTAGGCGGCGAAACATCGAATCGCTTCCCGGTCGATGAGCAGTCGAATCCGTTCAAACTGTTTCAAGGCGACTACGATCGAATCATCAATACGGAAGTAGGTTTTGATGTGGGACGTTCCCTGGGCACCGCATGGCGTGCAAAAGCAATCGGCCTCTATCGAGAACGAGACTATACGGAGCTTCAGTCGCTTATCCGTGGGCCGCTTGGCGAAATTGGCACGCAAGAAGTCGACACGCGAAGACGCAGCATCACCGAGGAGCTCATCGGGCGTCTTGAGTTCGACTACTCCGGTTGGAACGGTCACACGATCGAAATAAACCTGGAGTCGGCACAAAACACCCTAGACTCGAGTTTTTCCTTAAGTGCTCTGGAGGGAGGTGTGCTAGTACCCCAGCCTGTGCCCGGAGCGGAGTCAACCGTCGAGGAGGAAAGGCTGGACTTTTTGATCTCTGACTCTTTTCAGCTTGGTGCTATCTCAATCGATGCGGCCTTTAGCGCCGAGGACTCCACCGTGACGCAAATCGGTGGCTTTGCTGAAGAGCGTTCGTTTTTCTTCTTAAAGCCAAGCGTTGCCATGAGCTACTCCCCAACGGAGCGGTCCCAATGGCGCTTGCGCGCATTGCGCAATGTGGGCCAGCTAGATTTGCAAGATTTTGTGAGCACCGCCGATCTTGGTGATGTAGAACTTGCGCTTGGCAACCCACAGCTCTCTCCCGAAACAACAATAACGGTCGATTTGAGCTACGAAGTGCGTGGTGACGGCTTTGCGATCGGTTCGCTTACCGCTTTTCACGATTGGGTAGACGATGTTAACGATCTTCTGCCCTTAACCGGACAGCTAGAAATACCGGGAAACATCGGATCGGCCACGCGAGCGGGATTGCGTGGCGAACTCACTTTGCCGCTCGACAAAATCGGTCTACGCGGTGGTCGTATGGACGCTAACGCGAGCTGGCAGACCTCACGCGTTGACGATCCGCTGACCGAACAGCCCCGTTTCCTCTCTGAGGAACGGCAATGGGAGGCGATCCTAGAGCTGCGCCAGGATTTGCAAGCACAGCGCTTCGCCTGGGGGGCGATCCTATTCGCTTTTGATAGCTTTCCCTTCTATGGTCTTGATGAAATCGACACTCGCGGACATCGAGCTGATATGGACTTCTTCCTAGAGAGCCGACATTTCGAAGGGCTTCGACTTAGGCTTGTTGTGGAGGATGTACTTCGCGACGGGGAAGATAGAGATCGGCGCGTATTCGAAGGCGACCGAAGTACCTCGTCCCTTTCTTTTCGCGAAGTGCGGGAGCAAAGCCGCGCGCGCACAATAAGCTTTGAAATTCGCGGCGACTTTTAGCGCTCGAAAAGCGCTTAAGCTGTCTCATTAGCTATTTGCCTTTGGACCAGTGCTATGAATCATTATCGGCCCCTGCAACGGATTGTTTTTTTAACGGCATTGTTAGGCTGCGCCTCCGAGCCAAGCATTGCGGGCCCGGAAGACTTCCACGCCGGAAAGCTGATTCCCGAGTTCGGGAGGATTGCAGCGGTTCCGGGTGTTCAACCGTTGCCATCAGATACACGCTTCAAGCTTGCGATCGACATCGTAGCCGGTGGCGAGCCAGGCAAGATCAATGGAAAATTCGAGACGGCTGCGAGTTTTCTAAATCTACAGCACGCCAATGGAATCCCACCGGAGCAGGTGGAGATCGCTCTTGTCGTTCACGGTTCCGCGCATCGAGATCTACTGAACGACGATGCCTACGGTGCCGTTAACCCCAATGCGGATATCTTAGAAGCGCTGCAGAAGCATGGGGTGAAGGTATATTACTGCGGCCAATCCGCCGTATACCGTAACGTTACCGCAAGCGACCTGCTGCCCGGGGTAGAGCTTAGCCTGTCCGCTACCACCACCCACGTGCTCTTACAGCAACAAGGGTATTCTCTGAGGCCCTAGAAGCCTTTATGGGTTAATGCCTCCATAGCCTAGAGCCTAGCTGACACCCTCGATACCGCTACTTGACTCCCTGAGCGCGTGTCAGCGCACCCAGCCTAGACGACGCCGTCCATCCATCCCACGGTAGATATGGCGCTATCCTTCTTTAAATGCCGTTTAGGAGAGGGGATCAGCGCAGGCACTTTTCGCATATATTGCTGATATTCCGGCAGTTCCTTTACCAGATCTCTTTCCTCCAGCTTCATGCCAATGATCGTATAGACGCTGGTCACCACAGCGAAGAACAGATGGGTAATCGTCATCGTGGGCGTGAACCAAAAGATTCCCAGCCAGCCCACATAAATGGGGTGACGGACAATTCGATAAAGCGCGGGCGTGGCGAAGCCCAATGACGGCGTTTCTTGGTTTCGCAGCGCATTCCACACCTGCCTCAGGCCAAAGAGGTCGAAGTGGTTGATGAGGAATGTTGCGTAGAGCAGCAATAGCCAACTCGCTAAATATAGGGCCAGTAAAACGGTTGCTGCAGGCTCGGAGCTTACCTGCCAAACCATGCCCCCAAGAGGCTGCCAGAACACCATAATTGCGATGAGCGCGATGGTTGACATCAACACATAGGTACTGCGCTCAGCTTCTCTGGGCAGGTACTGGGTCAACCAGCGTTTGAACGCGGGTCTGGCCATTCCACTGTGCTGGATAGCGAACAAGGCCAAAAGGCCGAGGTCGATCATCAGTGCCTGGCCAAAAGGCAGAGACGCGGGCGAATCTATACTCTTTGGCACCAGTAGATTTCCTATGAAACCGATCGAGTACAGAAACGCTAGGAAGAATAGAAGGTAGCTTCCAACGCCATAGCTAAAGATCATAAATTTTTTCACGACTGCTCCTATAACTTATTGAATTGAATAGCCATTTCGGCTTGGTCAGCAGTGTGCGAAACCCTGGCCGAGAGTTCTTGACGGCGCTCTGACAGTTCCATGACATATGCCTTACATAAGAGGTAAGTGGCGATAAGAAGTTAAGAAGTAGGGCTTTCGACCCAGTCAGCGTGGGAGGCGTGGCTAGGGGCGCCCAAATAAATGGACGACCCGGCTAGTTTGCCAATTTAGGCAAACCGACGGTTTGCGCGATATCGTTGAACCGCGGGTCTGTGTAAAGTTTTTCTAGGTAGGGGCTACTGTAGAGTTCGGAAAGACCCGGATCGCCAGCCCGAAGCGCTTGTTCTAACCAGTAGAAACTCTCGCTTGCCTGGCCCATCTGCGCATAGGCTTCGGCTATTTGGAAGGCAGCGCCTTCATCCGTAGCGATCAACGTTTGCAGCGTTTGTTCCGCCTGTTGAGTTCGCCCAAGTTGATGCAAAGCGATGGCGCTTATGCTGAGCCGCAAATAGGCGAGTTCTTCTTGCGCAATCCATTCAAGAGCGTCTCTTGGATTTCCCACCTGCAGATGCCACTGCGCTTCAAGCCAAGGTAAGCTCACGCGATCCGGTTCTAGAAAGCGTATCTCGTCGATCGCGGTTCTCGCATCGGCAGGACGATTCTCCCGAAGCATGCGAATTGCTAGATTGCTCAGCGTGTTAATGGATCGCGGGTCAAGGTCTGCAGCCACCCAGGCGTGTTCTGCCGCTTGCGGGTGATCGCCACTCTTTGCGAGAAAACGGCTGAATCTGGCGCGGACTTCGCTCGAGGCGGGGCTGAGCGCCACTGCGCGCGCAAAGGACGCTCGCGCAGCGGGGAAGTTCCACAAATGACGATGTTCCAATTCGGCTCGCAACGCGAAGGCTGCTGCATTTTCCGGTTCCAGCTGAATGGCCTTTGCTAGCAGCGCTAGAGCTTCAGACATTGCCGGTTCTCGTTTCGACTGCCCGAGGACCGCTTGTACCTGAAGCACATCCGCTAAGCCCACCAACGCATCCGCATACCCCGGGGATACTTCATGCGCTTCACGAAATAGTTGCTCAGCTTCTTGCAGGGAAGCCTTGCTGCCGTTTCTTCGTGCGTGTCGAGCGCGCAATACAAGGCGATAGGCACGGCTGGTGAACGCACTTTCTGCGCTCGCACTTGATGCGCGTAGATCAAAGGTTTGATCCAGCTCAGAAGCAAGTTGGGCCACAACGGCACGCGAAATTTCATCTTGGATGGCAAAGACATCGTCTAGGACTCTCGTGTACTGATGCGACCAAATTCGTGATCCGTCTTCTCCTTTCAGGAGACTCGCACTGATACGCAGCTCACCTTCGTGCAACTGAACCGACCCAACTAATAGCTTCTCCACCTTCAGCTCGCTCGCTAGAATTCTGCGATCTCCATGATCAGCGGCGGCGGCGTAGGAGGAGGCATAGGAAATCAGGCGCAGCCCCGGCAGTTGTGAGAGGTTGTTAATGATGGTTTCTGTCAGACCGTCTGCCAGGTAAGAAAGATCTTGATCGGGAATCAAGCTTTCGAAGGGCAGCACCGCCAGGGAATTCGCGTCGTTTGCCCTCAAGTCCGTTTTCGGTGAGCCGTCCCGATTCAGCGCATAAAGCAAGCCCACAGCCACGGCAAGCATCATGATAATTGCGTACCAAGTCTTGGGCGCAAAAGGCACGGCGGGCTGTTTCGGCGCAAGGAGCACTTTAGGAGGTGCTGGTGTGCTTAGAGGATGGACAAATTGAAAGCCGTGACGAGGCACCGTTCGAATTACATGCCCCTCAAAGCCACGGTCTCGGAATAGATCGCGCGCTCGCTTCACCGTTTGACTTAGCGTAGCTTCAGTGACGACCACGTTAGGCCATACGGAGTCAAACAGCTCGTCTTTAGTGACCACTCGATCTCGGTGTCGAATCAAGTATTCAATGAGATCAAATACTTTTGGCTGTACTTCGACGGCCTGATCTTCAATCCAAAGTTGACGCGAATCTGTGTCAACCAGTGCGCTACCAAAAGCGTATCTTTGCGGCGTGCTATCCAAGCCTGTTGCCCATATAGGAGTGACTGCGAGCTTCTTTGTCTCAGATGCGTAGGCTAGCATGAGTGTGCACAGCTGGTGCTGGGATCGGCCCTGGGAAAACAGCGCTGGCTGAATTGAAGGCGCTCGGCTGGTAAATCGAAATTAATATTGGAGTAGCCATGACTCAGCTAGTGGGACACGTAGAACAGCTATGGCAGTACCCGGTGAAGTCTATGGCGGGCGTGGGTCTTCCCAGGGCGGAGCTAGGCCGAAATGGCCTGCTTGGCGATCGGGGCTGGTGTGCGCGCGAAGAGGAGCTTGGTCAGCTAACCGTTGTTCGTCGCACTCCAAAATTGCTCCTGTGTCGCGCGACCTATGAAATAGATAAAGACCCTGATCGCTCGTTCCGAGCCGGTCAAATACCCCCGGTGCGTATTACGTTGCCCGATGGCGCGTCTTTCAGCAGTACCGATGCGGATGCCGCGGATCGTCTTTCTGAGTTTCTAGGCAAGCGCATTTCTCTTTGGCCGCTCCAAAAGAAATCAAAGCTGAAACACTATCGCTTGGCAAAGCCCCAGGGGGCTCGCGAATTTAGGCGTCAGTTCGCCAGTAAAAGCTTGCCGGATTTATCATCGATACCGTTCTCCAAGATTTTGGAGCTCATGTTGTTCGTTACTCCTTTAGGCAGCTATTACGATCTGGCGCCGCTGCACATTCTCAGTAGCTCCGCCCTTGCTCACATGCGCCGCATCGACCCCAAGGCCGAGTTTCGCGTCGAGAGATTCCGTCCGAATATCTTTGTCAAAAGCCTTGATGACGATAACGGGTTGGACGACTTTTCTTGGGTGCATGGGCAGCTTCAGTTAGGTGATGCGGAGGTCCGCTGTCGATCACGTACCGTCCGCTGCTCAGCTCCCGCTCAGCCTATGCTTACCGGCTTAACCGACGAAGAGGCACGTATTTGTTCGGGGCCGCAGAAGGGTTTTGAGAAAGATGGGGGTGTACTCCGCGCTATCGAACGAGAAACAGGCCGTCATCTCGGCATCTATGCATCCGTTAAAACACCCGGGTGGGTACGGGTAGGTGATCCGGTCTATTGGGTTCCGGCCAAAGGCAAACCGAGAGAGGGTCTCAGCACCTATCAGCGATTGCGCAATCGGGTCTTGCACGCGAGCCTGGAGTCGGTTGATCGTTTCGGCCGCTAGGGCTTGGAATCGTCTTTCTCGGGGCTATTTTTTTCATTCGAGCTAGCTTCTTCCTCCGAGCTAGCTCCCTCCGGATCTTGCGCTGCGGAAACTTCGGGCGAAGGATTCTGCCCCGTGTCATGATCTTGGGCTTGGTGTTCGAGCTGTGCAGTGCCTGAGTTTTCCAGTTTGTCCGCAGCGGCTTCCGCTATAAGAGCCGGTGCTTCATTCGGATACATATGCACGCCCGATAGGGTTACGAAAGCCGGTTGTTGCGAGCGCGGATTAAGATAGCCATGGAGCCAAACGGCGAACACGGCCGCGAGGAGAGCGCCAAGTGTTGTGATTCCCAACAGAAGTGCATACGGCGGACCGATGCGAATCGCGTTCGGCGGTGGCCAATCGATCACGGAAAGCTGCGGGTAGCGGTCGACTTGGCTTACTTCGATTTGGACCAGTCTCGCTTGCGACTCTCGATTGAGTTCTTCGAGGCGTGCGAGATCTTCAACGAGTGCCTCGTGGGTCGCGTAGATCGAATTAAAGTTCGCGACGTCCGCTTTGTGCACATCAAGGCGGGCCCGAAGCTGCCTCACCGATTCCTTGGCGCTGCGAAAATCCCTTTCGGCGTTTGCTAGCTCGGCGGTTGTGCCGTCTGCGTAGGCGTCCTTGAGCGACTCGGTTAGCTCCTCAATCTGATCGGGTATTTCTCGAAGACGCGGATCTTTTGCAATGTATTCGTCCGTATAGCGCGCCCGAAGTTCGCCGAGCCGGGATCGTAAGATCGCCAGCTGCTCTGCCATCGCGGCTACGCCGCTGCGTTCTTGTTCGGGGACAAATTGTTCGCCAGCGCTAAGAGAGGCCCGTAGCGTGTCTACGTAGGCCTCCGCGTTGACTTCCGCTTCAATCGCGTTGTTGAGCGCTTTATTGAGTCCATCGAGCTCTGCCAGGACGGCGTTTTCCTGCCGCTCCATGGAAATGATCTCGTTATCCGCTCGAAAATCATCCAAAGCCGAACGTGCCTCGCTCAATTTGTTCGCAAGTCCGTCCAATTCCGTTTGCACTTCGACCATAGTGCGCGAGCGTCTCTGCTCGATATCGCGAGCTCGAACACCCGTGTATACCTCAATCCAACTCTCGACTAAGGGGGAAAGTAGCTCGGGCTCATCCCCTGTGGCATGGAGTTCGAGCAAGTTGGTTTCTGGTACCGGCTGCACGTTGAGAAAAGTGCGCAATTCGAGCGGAGTGAGCGCTAGCTCGTAATCCTGCGCCAGAAGCGCAGCAAGCGACCCCGTGATCTCGCTTCCGGTGAGCACTCGCCTTTGGATGGCGACGCCCTGAATATCCGCATCGACTACTTCGGCGTCGATTGCGGTCGGAGCGGTCATCAGCACAGTCGCGCTGCTTTGATAGAGTTTGGGTTGCAGCAGCGTATAGGCTAGTCCGACCGCGAGCACGGCTAGGAAGGACACTAAGAAGACTTTTCGCCTAGCGCGACCGTAAGCCAGGTCTTCCAGCGAAGATGCTGATGGAGAGGGCGTTCCAGGACTGGCGGCGGTATGGATACTCATGGATTAGACGATGGCGAGGCCAGCGTTATCTAGTCAGCTTGCAGCTTATCGCATTGCTAGTATGGCTGTATCGAGGAGACAGTTAAGTACGTCGCAGTTTGATGACATTTAGACTAGATTTGGTAAGAAAAATGGTCATTCAAAAGAGTTAGGCAAAAAAAGTCGAGCAAAACAAGTCACGCAAAACAAACAGTAGGGTGGGCCAGCATGAAGTCCGATAAAGACCTTGGAATGGAAGCAAAGATCACGCGGAGAGATCTGCTTCACGATGCGAGTCTGACCGCTCTGGGCATCGGTATCGGCGCTGCCTTTCCGACGGCTGCGACATCGGCCGTCGAGGCAGGGCCTAAAGATGCGTCGCACAGGCCAACGTCGCCGGTGCCGGATACGGCGAACTACCCGCCTGTCCGTACCGGTTTACGGGGATCTCATCCAGGAGCTTATGAAGCGGCGCACGCCCTCGCTCGTGAAGGTCGCGTGTTTCCAGAACCCGTGGACCTTGATGAAGAGTACGATCTAGTGATCGTCGGCGCGGGAATTTCCGGCCTTGCCGCGGCCCACTATTACCAAGACCGTTTCGGCAAAGATACCCGCATTTTGCTGTTGGAGAACCATGATGACTTTGGCGGCCACGCGCGCCGCAACGAATTTCATCAGGGCGGCAAGATGCGCCTGTCCCTCGGCGGAACGCATAATCTCGAGTGGTGGAATTTCAGCAAAGACGTGAAGCGCTATCTTAAACGGCTTGGAGTCGATGCGAAGAAAATGCGCAAAGACATGCAGTTTGAGTACGGTCGGCAAGCACCGAACAGCCCCGCGCTGTACTTCGATAAAGACACCTTTGGCACCGATCGACTGGTTACCAAGGCAGACCTTTCCGCACCTGGCGGGCTTGCAGAAGACCGTATCGATCAATTTCCGCTGAGTGATGCATCAAAAACAGCCCTGAAGGATTTTTATAAGCGGCGCGACGATGTCTTGCCTAATATGTCTCGGTCCGAAAAGGAAGCGTATTTGAGAACGATCTCTTATCCAGAGTTCTTAAGGCGCTACGGAGGCTTAGACGACGAAGCGATCTTTTTGTTCTCTAAACAGCTTCATGGTGGCTGGGGCGTAGAGATGAGGGCCGCTTCTGTCATGGAAGCGCTGGACTCGGGTTTGCCCGGACAGCATCTACTCGGGGGAGATCACAACGAGGAAGGCTGGGAATACCCAGCCGCGATGTGGCCCGATGGCAACGCGAGTCTGGTTCGGCTACAGGTGGCCTCGCTTATACCGGAGGTAGCGCCTGACGCGGATGCGAGCAATGTTGCCATAACCGAGTTCGACTACAGCAAGCTGGATCAAGCGGGTGCACCGGTGCGCCTCCGCCTCAACTCCACGGTAATCCGCGCTCAGGACATGGAAGACGGCGTGCGCATTACCTATATCAACGATGATAAGTTGCTGCGCCTTCGTGCCAAGCATTGCGTGATGGCCTGCTACCACGTGATCATTCCTCATCTAATTCCTGAACTACCGCAGGCGCAGAAGGAGGCCATGAAGTACCAGGTGAAGGTGCCTCTGGTATTGACGAATGTACTGCTGCGTAATACAGACGCCCTCGATAAACTTGGCGTTGATAATGTGGATTGCCCGGGAAGAATGCTGGCAAGTCTGTTTACGTTTCGGGGGATTAATACCGGTGGATTTACCCATGATTTGGACGAGGCAGGCCCGGTTTCCCTTGTCTTTTGGGGGATGATCTCGCCACCGGAGGAAGCGTTTGATTTGCAGGCCCAGCGCCGAGCGTCTCGAGCGCTGATGCTTGGTCTTAGCTTTGAAGACTACGAGCGAGAGGTTCGTACGGTGTTGGATGGCCTACTCGGACCGGCGGGTTTTGACGTTGAAAAAGACATACTGGCGATAACGGTGAACCGCTGGCCGCACGGCTACGCCCATGAGTACCTGGACCTCTGGGATTACGATTGGGAGGAGGGCAACGAACCGCACCTCATCGCACAACAACCTTTCGGCAAAATCACGATGGCCAATTCGGACGCGGGTGCCTACGCTTATACCCACGGAGCGATTGATGAGGCGCACCGAGCGGTACAGCAGCTACCTTCTTAAGCTTATTCACTTAGGCTTACGCAAGCGTAGTGATCCTCTAGGCTCGGTGGGCGGATCCCCCCCAGCTGCGGCCGTTATCTGTCTCAGCGGCTATCGCCGCTAAAGCGGATTCCGCCGTCAGAGCGCATATGCGCCGAACGTGTTGCTTCCGCGCTAGCGGTTTGTGGATGCGACATTCGCAGTCATGACGTGTCGTTCTACCGCTTCGACCAACAGTATCTCGCAGGCCCCGGCTCCGCGGTCACTGCGGCTGAGACTTGTTGGAATTATGCGCTTGTCAGCGAGGTGCACGTCAACGAGCTTTCCTTGAAGGCTTAGCAGCGCACCCTCGGGGATTGCCGCAAGCGCTTCTTCGATTGCGGCGTTCGCGGGTATGAGGTGCAGGTTGGCAGAGTGCTGTTCGACGACCTCCAGCTTAAGAGGACTGTTAAAGCGCTTCCAGAAAAGAAAGCGATCTCCCTGGGTGATTGCTATTCCACTGAGAACCATCTCATCGGACATAGGGCCCCAGCCAAGCGCAAAGTCCCAGGGCGCAACCTTGGCTAGCTCATCCCATCGATAGCGGCGTTTGGCGAGCAGCTTTGCACGTAGGGAAAAGTCCGCGCGTATCGAAAGAGCTACGCCGTTGCGGAGAACCCGCTCCGCGGGCAATACGGTCTGCATCGGGGCTTCCGGCGCTAGTATGCCCTGCGGTAAGACAACGCGATCCGAACACGCAAACTGCAGCAATAGTAACGGCGCGGCCAGCAGCGTTACTAGTGGCTTTCCCTTCACGGAAACAAAGCAATCAAAGTCTTTCATCCCAGCGGACGCCGGGTTACTTCATATCCATCAATTTAGCGCGAGCGATCTGTCTCGCAACGGAGAGCATCTCGTTACTCTCTTCGCCGAAGTTCTGGCCGGTTCCAAACCAGGCAATCACCAACTCGCGCGATGGATCTACATAGAGACCTTGACCGGAGTAGCCGGATTTAAACATCGCCCCATCGGCCCAGACTTGATCCCACTGCCAAGCGGCTCTAACCGGCAGATCTTCGCCGAGTTCCTCCGCCAGCCATCGCAGATCCTCCTCATCCAAAGGAAGGCCACCGGTTTGCATTGCTGCTACCGTTGCGCTGCTCAGTACATCCAAGTCGTCCGCCTGCGCGAACACTTGCCCAAAGCGCGCCAGATCACGTAGACGCAGGGAAACACCTCCAGACGCGTAGCTATACCCCTCTGGACTTACGGTAATAAATGCATCAGCTTCGGCGCCGATCTTCGACCACAGTAATCCTCGCACGAGTTCCGGGTAGGGCTGATTGGCTACGGCCTCCGCGACCAGCATCAGTACGTTGGTGTTGGCTGACACGTATTCATTTTTGCGATTGGCCTCTCGGTGCATCTGCATGCGTTGCAAGGTCGGCAAGAAGCTTAAGTCCCGATCGGTTTGCGCGGTTATTCCAAGAGACTCCTCCATTTGGTAAATGCAGGTATCCTGATTTTGATACCCATCGCTGTCCAGACAGTCGATACCTGAGGCCATATCGAGCACGTTTTGTAGAGGAATTCCCGCCCAACCCGAATCCTTAAGCTCCGGAACTAACTGATCGATTGGGGTGGCCAAATTGAGTTGACCTCGCTCCGCCAGCGCGGCGATCACGCTGGCGGCGAATATCTTACTTACGGACCAGCTAAAGTGCCGTTCCCAGTCTTGCATGTTCGAATAGGTCTCAAAGAGGATCTCACCTCTGTGGACCACAATGGCCGCATCAAGCAGGGGGTCTGTGCGCACGTAGTTGAACAGGCTGGTGTTTCCCTTGCTGTATTGAATGGGTAGCTCGGCGAGTTCCCGACTGAGGGCCACCGGCAGCGCGCGAGTTTTTGAAGAGCGGTAGATTGGCTCATGAAATCGGTAGGCGGTGGGGTGTAGATGAAACTGTCGGCTTATCGCTCCGCCGCTATCAAAATTCTCTTCGGTCACCGCCCGGAATGCTTCTTTGTGTTCCTGCGCCTGGACCAGGCCCGCAACGAGCGCAGCTAATCCAAGGCCGGCAACCAAATTGGCTGCCCGCGGGAGTAGCCGCGTCGTTAGCACCTTGAGAAGTGCAAATCGCCCTGCTGAATTCATATATAAGTCTCCTGTATACAGCCAATAGGACTTTTTGCCTGGCGGTTCACTAACATAGCCCCTACAATCGCGCCCCGATTTTCCCGCCAAACCGCTGCTATGTACAAAATTCGCACCTACAACACGATATCCATTAAAGGCTTGGACCGCTTCGGTCGCGAGGACTATGAGGTCGCAAGCGAGCTGCCAAGCCCAGATGCATTTCTTATCCGTAGCCAAAAACTCCACGACATGGAGTTTCCAACGACGCTGAAAGCGATCGGACGAGCGGGCGCAGGCGTTAACAATGTGCCGCTTGAGCGCTGCAGCGAAGAGGGCATTGTCGTCTTTAACGCTCCGGGCGCCAATGCCAATGCGGTTAAAGAGCTAGTCCTGGCAGGCATGTTACTAGGATCACGAGACATCTATGCAGGCATGCAGTTTGTCGGCTCTTTAAGCCCGCAGGACGGCTTAGATCCGCTCCTTGAAAAAGAGAAGAAGCGCTTCGCGGGTAGCGAAGTGGTCGGCAAGACCTTGGGCGTCGTCGGTTTGGGCAACATCGGATCACTCGTTGCTAATATGGGGCTGGCGCTTGGCATGAAGGTGATCGGCTACGATCCGGCCATCAGCGTCGAGGCCGCGTGGCGCTTGTCCAGCGACGTTGAAAAAATGGATAACTTGCCGACCCTGTTTGGTCGGGCTGACTACATCAGCCTGCATCTTCCAGCGTTGGATAGCACGCGCGGGCTCATTAATGAAGCACTGCTCAACAATGCACAGCCGGGAACGGTGCTTTTGAACTTTGCCCGTGGTGAAATTGTTGATGTTCCTGCCATTCTGGCCGCGCTCGACGGCGGAAGGCTCCATCGCTACGTTTGTGATTTCCCAACCAATGCCACCCTGGGCCATGAAAAAGTTCTTCAGATGCCACACATCGGTGCCAGCACCGGTGAAGCAGAGGAGAATTGCGCGGTCATGGTCGCTGACCAGTTGATGGACTTCCTGGAGAACGGTAACGTTCGAAATTCGGTGAATTTTCCGAACATCGAGCTTCCTCGAACCACGCCGGTAAGGCTTACGATCACCAACAAAAATGTGCCTCGGGTCTTGAACAGCATCACGGGAATCATTGCAGATCACGACATCAACATTGTTGATATGCTCAACAAGAGCCGCGATGAGGTGGCCTACACCATCATTGATCTCGCAGTCTGTCCGGATGAAAAGTCTTTGCAGGCGTTGCGCGCCTTGGATGAAGTCATCAATCTGCGTGTGATAGGGTGCGATTAAAGTAGCTATGAGCACTCTCCTTGGCAGATTCTCTTGCCTATGACGCGGACGCTCGCACGCCCGTAGATTCCTCGGAGGCCGTCAGCGGCCTCCAGTTGGGCACAGTTTTGATCGGGATCTCGATCACTCTGCCGCTCATGTACAGCGCCGGTGAATTGGCCCAGGGCATCGGTTTCAAGCAAGCGGCACTCGCGACGCTTATCGGGGCACTGGTTCTTAGTTTGATGTCGGTGCCAGCGGCCATTGTCGGCGCTCAGACGCGCCTCTCCAGCTACATGATCATTGAGCACACCTTTGGCTACGCTGGCGCGAAGTTCGTTAATCTCGGATTCGGTGTGTTTTTGCTCGGCTGGTACGCGGTTACCGCAGAACTGTTTGGTCGAACCTTGTTTCTCGCTGCGAGCGATTTACTTAATTTCTCCGGGCCCGAGTGGGTGTACACGGTAGTTTCCAGCTTCGTCGTTACCGCCACCACGATTTACGGCTTCAAAGCAATCGATCGACTTGCGCTTATCGCCGTACCTTTTTTGCTCTTAGCACTGCTGGCGGTTGTCGCTTTGTCGCTCCGTGAGCGCGGTTTGAGTGAGCTGGCTTCGATTCCAGCGAGCGGTACGCTGGATATGCCTACTGCCGTATCGGCTGTGATCGGTGCCGCGATCGTCGGAGTAGTACTAACGCCCGACCTAACACGCTACGCCCGCAATACGAGCGATTGCGTGACGGCGTCATTTTTAGGACAAGGCGGAGGTATGAGTATTGCCTATCTAGTTGGCATGATTCCCGTGCTTGTATGGGGTGAATTAGAACCCATGAGCTACATGTTGCTTATGGGATTCGGTGCTATCGCCCTTGCGGTCTTAGTTTTTGCCACCTGGACCACCAACGTCATCAATCTGTACTCGACGGCGCTCGCCGCTCGTGCATCCGTACCGTTTGGTGACTATCGCACCATGGTCATCGCCCTTGGCATCGTTGGCACCGCCGCTGCACTGGTTGGCATTTCGGATAACTTGATCGATTTTCTGATTATCATGAGTCTGCTGGTTCCACCCATTGCCGGCGTGTATCTGACCGACTATTTTATCCTCGGGCGGAAAGACTTTAGTGAGAATAAATTGGCGCACAGGCCGGCTGTCCGCACCAATGCCTTAGGCTCCGTGATTATCGCCGGCGCGAGCGCAAGTTGGCTCAGCGCGCTGAATGCTTCAATCACCAGTGTGGGGGCAGTGGATTCGCTGCTCTTAGCTGCCTGCACTTATCTGCTATTTGAGAAAGTACGTGCCGGAACCGCCGCAGCGCCATCGGCATAGCTAAGGGAATAGAGCGCGGCATCGAATGAAAGCCCGGTAACAGCGCAATGAGAGCATATTAGAAGCGCTATGAAAGCCAAATGAGAAACTAATGCGAATAGGAATTGACGTTGGAGGTACGCACACAGATGCGGTTATCCTAGAGGGCAAAGAAGTACTTGCGTCCGTCAAACACCTTACGTCTGCCAATGTCCGTGATGGTGTTTTTGGAGCCTTGGATGCCGTGCTGCAGCAGGCGCAGGCGCCACACTCGTCCATCGATGCGGTGATGATTGGGACCACCCAATTCACTAATGCGGTAATCGAGCGGCGGGAACTCGCACCCACCGCTGTCATACGCGCGGGTTTGCCCTCCGGTGAACTCATTCCACCGATGATTGACTGGCCCGAGGACATCGCCAATGCCATTGGCCGGCACGCTTACATGATTGCCGGTGGCAAGACCTACGATGGCTTTCCAATTGGGGAATTCGATCAGGCGGAGCTTGACCTGGTTCTCGACGACATCGCCGCCAAAGGCATTTCGCTCATCGCCGTATCGAGCGTGTTCTCTCCATCCGATCCTTCCGAGGAGCAGTTCCTTGCACAGCGCATCCGTGAGCGAATTCCCGGCGTGAAAATGACCCTCTCTCATGCGATCGGTGGCATGGGGCTGCTAGAGCGAGAGAACGCAGCAATTCTAAATACGGCGCTATTGCCTCTGGCCGACAAGGTAATTAGCGCTTTTGCAAGCGCCTTAGAAGTTCGCGGTATCCAATGTCCTTTCTTTATTTCTCAAAATGATGGAACCCTGATGTCGGCGGATTTTGCCGCTGAGTTTCCCGCATTGACCTTTGCCTCTGGCCCAACAAACTCACTTCGCGGCGCTAGCCTGCTGACGCAGTTAGAGGATGCGGTGGTGGTGGATATCGGCGGCACTACCTCCGATATCGGTGTACTGCAAGGTGGCTTTCCTCGACAGTCAAATGTGGCTATCTCGGTCGGCGGTGTGCGTACCAATTTTCGTATGCCTGATATACAAGCCATCGGTCTGGGCGGGGGCAGCATTGTCGCAAGAGATGAGCTTTGCATTGGCCCCCAATCCGTGGGCTATCGTCTGGTGGAAGAGGGGCTCGTTTTCGGGGGACAAACGCTCACCAGCACCGATGTCGCCGTGGCCAATGGGTCCGCAGCCATCGGCGACGTGACTAAGGTAGCTGGCCTAGAGCCTGAGTTAGTAGAGCAGGCGACGCTTGAGATGCATCGAATCGTCAACGTCGGCATCGATCAAATGCGTTCCAGCGCTGAGCCGGTCCCAGTGATTTTAGTCGGGGGCGGCGCGGTGCTGATATCGCGCTCCCTGGACACGGCTTCCGACGTCTTAAGGCCTGAGCATTCTGGCGTAGCGAATGCGATTGGTGCGGCCAATGCGCAAATTGGTCGTGAAACGGAGTTGATCGTAAATTATCGCGAAAAGCCCCGAGCTGAGGTGTTGGATGAGCTCAAGGACTCACTTGCACAGGAGCTGCTAGCCGCTGGAGCAGCCGAAGAGACCATACGTATTGCCGATGTTGAAGAAACGGCAATTTCCTACATGGCGAATGAGGCGAGCAAGCTGCGCGTCAAACTTGTGGGGGATCTAGAGTTTTCTTCGAACGCTCCCCCCACAGACGCTGAACCGCAAGAGTGCCTTCCATGAGTATTCGAATCGGACCCGATGACGTCGCCGATTTGTGCCGGGGATCAGTCTTTCTTGCCACCGGTGGAGGTGGCGACCCCTATATAAGCCAGGTGTTGGTTACCGAAGCACTTAAAAAGTACGGCCCCGTCGATTTGTTTTCCCTCGAGGACTTACCCGAGGACGCCCTGGTAGTGGCCGTTGGTGAGGTTGGTGCACCATCGATAAGCTTGGAGCAATTACCCGGTGGCGATGAATGTCTTGCAGTAATTGATCGTTTCGAGGAATTCACGGGCAGACAAGTTACCCATCTTGTGTCCTTTGAGGTCGGCGGAGCTAACTCGGTCATACCGCTGATCGCGGCAGCAGCACGGGGCCTGCCGTTGATCGACGGGGATGGCATGGCGCGTGCGTTACCTGAAGCACAAATGATGACCTTTGCGATCGAGGGCGTGAAACCATCACCTGCAGTCGCTGTCGATTACAGTGGTGGTTGTGTGTACTTTGATGTGAAGGACACCCGCTTGTACGAACGGCAAATCAGAAGCTTCGCCATGGCCATGGGAGGGATGGTGTTCACCGCCGAGCATCCAATGACCGCGCCGGAGGCGCGGCGCGCAATCGTACCCAACACGATCAGCTTTGCGCTGCGGCTTGGTCAGCTCTTACGCGAGAAGCGGGGCAATGCGCGCGCCCTCGAAGCGCCTTTGCGAGAACTCTTCTTGGATTCGGATTTCGGGGAGTTCCGCCATTTGTACACGGGCAAGGTCATCGACATACAACGAAAAACCGTCGGCGGTTTTGACGTTGGCGAGGCGGTCCTGGCTTCGACCATTGACGAGCGCCCACCGATGATCTTATCGATCAAAAATGAATTTCTGTTAGCAAAAGTGGGGGAGCAAGTGGTCGCCAGTGTGCCGGACTTGATCACTATGGTTGATCATGAAACGACGGCGCCGATAAACGCGGAGCGGGTGCACTATGGCCAGCGCGTCAGCGTGTTCGGGATTGGATGTCCTCCCCATTATCGGACGGAGAAGGCCTTGGCGGTGGTAGAGCCGCGAGCCTTTGGATTTGATTTGGATTTTGTCCCGATCGAGAACTTACCCCAGGGTGTTTGAATGATCAGCGAACCTTTCCTGCCTTATTTCAAGACACTTGGTGCTGTTCTGGTGATCAGTACTGCGGCCAGTGGCTGCCAGCCGGTATCGGAACAGACGACGGCGCCACTACCGCCTGCGTCTAACGTACTGAGTTATCCCGACTCACGCACAGAAGCTGTCTATGACGAGTACTTTGGCGAACGCGTGCGCGATCCTTATCGCTGGTTAGAAGACGATCGCAGCGAGGAGACCGGAGCCTGGGTTAAGGCGCAAAACGCACTCACCCAGGACTATCTAGGGCAAATACCCTATCGCGCGTCTATCGCTAACCGGGTCGAAAGATTGCTGAACTATGAGCGCGTATCCGCGCCCTTTGTCGAGGGGGATTACACCTACTTTTATCGGAATAACGGCCTGCAAAATCAAGACGTTCTCTATCGCCAGCGCGGCGGTGAGACTGCCGAAGTGTTCATCGATCCGAACTCCTTCAGCGAAGATGGCACGACATCGATGGCCGGGCTCCGTTTTTCTCGGGACGGGAGCATGCTTGCCTATGAGCTGTCGGAAGGTGGCAGCGATTGGCGCAGCATACACATCTTGGACGCCGCGACCGGTTCGCCGATCGGTCAAGCGCTGGAAGATGTGAAGTTTAGCTCGATCGCATGGGTAGGGAAGGAGGGATTCTATTATTCGAGCTATGACCGCCCTGACGGCAGCGTGCTGTCGGCGCTAACAGATACTCACAAGCTGTACTTTCATCGGGTGGGTAGTGCACAGGCTGACGATGAGCTTGTATTCGGCGGAGCCGAGGAGGAGCGACATCGCTACGTAAGTGCTCAGGTTACCGAAGATGATCGCTACGTGCTGATCTCGGCCGCCAATACCACAACGGGGAATAAGCTCTTCTTAATCGACCTAGCCGAGCCCGCTGGTACCTTAATAACCGTGGTAGCGGACGAAGAGTCGGACACACGGTTGGTCGACAATCGAGCGGGAGATCTTTTTCTTTACACCAATCGGGACGCACCAAATGGCCGCGTCGTTGTCGTGAATGCGCAGGAGCCGACCCCTGTCCGCTGGCGAGACTTTATTCCGGAACGAGAGCAGGTGCTGTCTGTTAGTACCGGTGCCGGTTACTTCTTCGCGAATTATATGGTCGATGCGCTCAGCAGAGTGGAACAGATCAATGATCGGGGCCGTAAGGTTCGCGACATCATCCTCCCCGATCTGGGCACGGCAAGTGGATTCGGCGGCAAACGAGAGCAAAAAACTCTGTACTTCAATTTCACCAACTATCGGATTCCCTCAAGTATTTATGCGCTAGATGCCGGTAATGGCGAAGTTGACCTCTACCGCGAGTCGAATTCCAGTTTTGCCAGCGACAGCTACGAGTCACGACAAGTGTTCTACGAGTCAAAAGACGGGACCAGGGTGCCAATGATCATCACCCACCGTAGCGATTTGGTGCGCGACGGTACAGCCCCAACGCTGCTTTATGCTTATGGCGGTTTTAACGCCAGCATACGCCCACGGTTTAGCAGCACGGTGGCGACATGGCTGGAGCTTGGGGGTGTTTATGCGGTTCCGAACATTCGTGGTGGTGGTGAGTATGGAAAGGCGTGGCACGATGCGGGAACGCAGCAACAGAAGCAGAACGTATTCGATGACTTCATAGCGGCCGCTGAGTTCTTGTTCGATGAGCGCTACACCTCGCCTTCGAAGCTTGCGATCCGTGGAGGCTCAAACGGCGGCCTTCTCATTGGCGCGGTAATGACCCAAAGGCCCGACATTGCACAAGTCGCGCTACCGGCCGTAGGCGTGATGGATATGCTCCGTTACCACAAGTTCACTTCCGGTGCCGGTTGGTCTTATGACTACGGAACGGCCGACGATAATGAGGCTATGTTTCGTTATTTGCTCGCCTATTCGCCACTTCACAATTTACGGGTTGGGGAACGTTACCCGGCGACCCTGGTTACCACAGCAGATCATGATGATCGGGTCGTTCCTGCCCACTCGTTCAAGTTTGCCGCCGAGCTGCAGCGATCGCAGGGAGGAATCGCCCCTACGCTGATCCGCATAGAAACGGACGCAGGTCACGGTAGTGGTATGCCGATCGGTAAGCTCATCGAGCTTTACGCCGATGTTTACGGTTTTACCCTCTACAACATGGGCTATGAGCGGCTAGCTGAGTAAGCTTTGGCGCTTGTGTGGTAGGCCTCCTCCTGCGACGGCGAGTGCCGTACCGGCGTATCTAAAGGGACATCCGAACGGCGTCTTCGATGGCGGCCAATAGTTCCATCAGTGCGTCTGGCCCCGCACCGACTGCTCCTCCATTCACCGCTGGCCAACTGGAAAATACGGCGATCACGATCTCGTGTTTAGGCACCACATGAATGGTCTGGCCGTGAACACCGCGGGCTTGGACCGTGCCTCGACCATCTCCGATTCCCCAGGTGAGCGTTCGGTAGTAGGGTTTACTCTTCGGATCACTCGGTAGAGGCCAAGGTCGGCTCCCGTCACGACTGAACATATCATCCAACCAGTGCGCAGCGATTACCTGCTTTGAACCGGCACGGCCTCGATTGGCCATCAGTAAGCCCACGCGAGCAAGATCTCCGAGAGTAGACTGCATGCCGCCCGAAGCGAGCGTGAAGCCACCTACGTCCACGGTAATATCGGCATCGCGCTCGGCGCCCATTGGCTTCCAAAGGTACTGGGAAACCAAGTCCGCGAAGCGTTGTCCGGTGGCCGCCTCGAGCACCCAAGCCAGTACATCGACCGTACCGGACTTATAGACGAACTTCCCCGCACGCTCCGAGTTGCGCTCCACCTTGGGTAGGAAGGCATAGTTGCCAACCACCGGTATGCCCACGCAGGCTGCACCGGTCAGCAAACCATCAGCGCAGTCCTGGCGGCGCACCGTGCTATCGGACGCGTCGTAGTCTTCGTTCCAGGATGAACTATCACGCATGTCCAGTAGATCACGTAGCTTATCGGTGCCCCAGCCACTCTCGGCGAGTTCGGGAACGTAGTCCGCGACCGTCTTCTCAAGATCGACCAGCCCCGCATCGGCAATTGCAGCAAAGGTCAGACCGGTTACCGTTTTGGACACAGACCAGAGCAAATGGGTACGTTCTGCCGTCAGCGTTCCACCGTAGTGCTCCAGGTGAACTTTGCCTTTGTGAAGCACCAAGACTCCGTCGATGTACTGATCGGCAGCCACCGTGCTAAGCATACTCCGACCGTCCTTCCAGTCGATGATCATGTCCTTCTCGGCGGTAGCGCGACCGAGTAGAGGTATCGTTCGTTGAGGATCATTACGGATTTTTTTGCTTGGAAGTACTTCCGTTAGATGCGTATACGCCCAACGGTTATGGGGACCGAACTGCCAGTTGTCGCCGCTGAGCCCAGGCGGCCTTACGTCGGAAACAACAGCGTCGGAAAAAACAGCATCGTGAACAGCTGTGTTGGAAACCTCAGCTATCACTGGAGAGAACCACTGGATGAATAATGCAAAGAACAGGGATCGTCGCTTTTTGTGATGGCTTCTTGGCAAGTCGTGCATCTAAATTCTTCCCTCTAGTTGTCCATCCCCCGTCAGTACGAAACATGCCCTAGTGCGCAGGTCGCGTCGATTGGCGAGTGTGTGGAGTTCTAACACGAGTGCAACTAGCCCGCTTCTTCGCCTGCCATAAGCTCATCCAAACTCGGTGGGTCGCAGATGTAGCTCAGCGCGTCGGCGGGTACTTCCTCACTTATGCCCAGCGATGTGTACAAGCCGTTGAGATCATTGAGCGTTTGGCACGCTTCGTACAGTTCATAGGATAGGGTGCCGACGATCACGGCGGCCCCAACATAGGGGACGGCTTCTGCCGGTACCGCTGCGAGTGATCGTGCAGCCACGCGGGAAGTACGTGCCGCTAAGCTGCGTCCAAACTTACGCGTCGCAGCAGCACGGGTGGCGTTACGAGATTGGCTTGCGGTGAGTTTAGCGGACAGCGTGCTGCTTACGGTCCGCACACCCATAGTGGCGGCAAGCGCGGTACTGACGGCTGCGTTAAAAGTGGTACTCGTTAGTAGCAGAATATTGCTAGTAACGGATCCGGCAAAAACTAGCAGCAATAGGCTTCGACCCAACAAACGAAACATGATCAACCCCGGTCAAACGAGTGTCTGGGGAGAGCATACTACGATTGAATTAGCCCTTTTGCTGACCGCATTAAACCCCTAGCGGCGAGCACTTTCGCCAATCAGCGACTCCATAAGATTATAGAGGCCCACCGGATCAACCTTCAGGATGACCTCGGCCTTTTGTTCTCCCAGACCAGGTTGATAATGCTCTGCCCATGAGAGCGTATTGCCATAGCCTGGACCAAAGTGCGTGTCGACATCTACGTAGAGTTCTTTTTGCTCTTCGATAAGTTCTGGCTTTAGCCAGATGCCCGCCGCGATTTCATCCCATAGTGGAAATCCTGGTTCTAAGCCGCTGATTTCCTCGGCAAGCCGCGGATCAGCAACGGCTGCCAGGCGCGCTTTCAGTTCCGAAGTGATTTGGGTGGCTGTCGATGGGTCAACCGGAATCATCACGATACGCTTCCAGGGACTGCGCGCTACGATGCTCGCGGCCTCCGGATCCCAGAATACGTTGAACTCGCGCCGAGGCGAATTGACGAACTCCCGTGCAAACTCCGCAGCGGAGCGGTTATCGAGCGCCTGCCTTGGCCCGAGACTTCCGCCCATATAGATAAGCTCCTTTGCCAGTTCCGCGAAGCGTGGTTCAAGACGCTGCGCTAGTGCTAGATTGGTCATCGGGCCCGTAGCGAAGATGCTGATCTCCCCCGGGTAGCGTCGAACCATGCGCACGAGGAAGTTCGCAGCAATCTCTGGAGCTGCGGATATTTGTGGGTTGCCTCCTGGCAGTTCTACCGGATCGTAGGGGCCAAAGTATGGCGGTTGGCTTTGCTGCGTCGGCTCGACCCACTCGCGCATCCAGGCGCCTTTCCAAACGAGTTTGCCGTACAAGGCTTCGAAGCGATTCGTAAGGCGTTCCGAATTCAGCAGAGGGAAGGTCGCTCCCTCCATCACTGGAACACTGGTGTCGCCATGAATTTCGATTCCCCGAAGAGACTGGGCAGTGACCCGGTTTGCCCAGCTGTTGCCGCTGACCGTTGTGATACCTAAAACCTCGACATCCGGCGCGTTAAGTAGCATGTAATGCATCAAGCCAAAGGCGTCGTCGTCGATAATGATCTTGCGCGTTTCAGCGATGGCTCCGCCGGCGAATACAAGACTCGTCGCGAATGCGAAAAGCAAGCGCAAAAATCGAGGTAGTGGCCTGGGTTGCCTTGTTGGTGGCCCTGCTCGTTGCCCTGCTCGTTGCGCTGTTGACTGCGTTGTTGGTAGCGACATTGGCTGCGACATAGAGGTTTCGTGCTTCAACTAGAGA